>NZ_JALKFU020001017.1 GCF_023242965.2 Frankia sp. AgKG'84/4 | reverse complement strand
GGCGGGCGAAGGGCGAGCGGGCCGCCGCCGGTGACGACGGCGGCGAGGACGGCCCGCGGCTGGACAAGACGTCCTGACCGTGCGGGTCATCGAACGGCGCGTTGCGGCCTCGCCAACCGGCGGGGCCGGACGCCGCCTGGACCGGTCGGCCGCCGATCGACCGGTGTGGGAGCCTTGCCCGGTGGCGGTGGTGGGCATCGGAGTCGACGTGGTGGACGTCGCGCGCTTCACCGATACCCTGTCGCGGACGCCGGGTATAGCGATGCGGCTGTTCACGGTGGCCGAGCGGGAGGTGGTGCGCCCGGAGCGGCTCGCCGCCCGCTTCGCGGCGAAGGAGGCCGTGGCCAAGGCGCTCGGCGCTCCGCCCGGGTTGGACTGGCATGACGCCGAGGTCGTGCGCGGCGCCGCCGGCCGGCCGTCCCTGCGCGTCGGCGGCACGGTGGCGGCCGCTGCGGCGCGCCTTGGAGTCGCGTCCTGGCACCTGTCCCTCACCCACGACGGCGGCGTGGCCGTCGCCATGGTCGTCGCCGAAAGCTGATCCTGCCGCGCGCCGACAGGCGCGGGCCCCGAGCGAGCGGCATGGCCGGATCGGCACCGGGCAGCATGGCGGTATGCGGAACGTGCACACGGTCACTCAGGTCCGGGACGCCGAAGCCCCGCTGCTCGCCTCGCTGCCCCCCGGCGCCCTCATGCAACGCGCGGTGTACGGCCTGGTGGCCTACGCCGCCCGCCGACTCGGCCGGGTCGGGGGCGCCCGTGTCGTCGTGCTGGCCGGCGGCGGTGACAACGGTGGTGACGCCCTGTGGGCGGGCGCCAGGCTGGCCGCCCGCGGCGCGCGGGTCGACGCGATCGCCCCCGGCCGTACCCACCCCGAGGGCACCGCCGCGCTGCTCGCCGCCGGCGGTGAGCTGCACGGCCCCGACCCGCTTCCCGACGACGACGCGCTGCGCGCCCTGTTCGACCGCGCCGACCTGGTGCTCGACGGGCTGCTCGGCATCGGTGGCCAGGGCGGCCTGCGCACGGCCCACGCCCGGCTGGCGTCGTTCGCGCCGATGGAGCGCACGGTCGCCGTTGACGTTCCCAGCGGCGTCGACGCGGACACCGGCGCGGTCGCCGGGCCGGCGGTACGGGCGAGCGCCACGGTCACGTTCGGCACCCACAAGCGCGGCCTGTGGCTGATGCCGGGGGCCGCGCACACCGGGCCGGTGGAACTCGTCGACATCGGGCTGGAGCTGCCCGAACCGGACCTGCGGGCGCTCGAGGACCCCGATGTCGCCGCCCTGCTGCCGGTCCCGGAACTCTCCTCGTCGAAGTACCGCCGGGGTGTGCTCGGGCTGGTGGCGGGCAGCGACGCCTATCCGGGTGCCGCGGTCCTCGCAGCCGGCGGCGCCCTACGCGGCGGCGCCGGCTACCTCCGTCTGATCACCGAAGGTCACCACGACGAGGCGACGGGGCGGCCGCGGGGCCGAGCCGGTGACCTCGTCGCGCAGGCGCATCCGGAGGCGGTGGTCACCGCGATCGCCGCGGGTGACACGGCGGCGATGCTCGCCGCCGGACGCGTGCAGGCCTGGGCGATCGGCCCTGGCCTGCCGCCGGGGCCGGCGGTGCGCGAACTGCTGGGCGCGCTGCTCGGCACCGACCAGCCGATCGTCGTCGACGCCGGCGGGCTGGACCCGTTGGCCGAGATCGTCGCGGCCGACCCACGGGCGCTGCCCGCTCGGCCAGGCGCAGGTCCCGCCAGGCGGCCTCGGCAGCAGCCCCCTCCCAGGTCAAGGGCG
>NZ_JALKFU020001016.1 GCF_023242965.2 Frankia sp. AgKG'84/4 | reverse complement strand
GTGGAGGCGCCGCAGCCGGCGAGCGCGGCGGCGAGCAGCACCGCGGGCAGCAGCCCGCACACGGTGCGGGTCACCGCGCGGGCGGTCGGGGCGCCGGGAAGGCACCGCGAGGCGGACATCACGGGGGCGGGTTCCTCACATGCTGGCGATGAGCTTGTCGACGCGGTCGTCGACGGACCGGAACGGATCCTTGCACAGCACCGTACGCTGAGCCTGATCATTGAGCTTGAGATGGACCCAGTCGACGGTGAAGTCGCGCCGCTTCTCCTGAGCCCGCTTGATGAACTCGCCGCGCAGCCGCGCCCGGGTCGTCTGCGGCGGGCGGGACTTGGCTTCGAACACGTCCAGATCCCGGGTGACGCGTTCGACGAGGCCGGCCCGCTCCATCTTGTAGTACAGCCCGCGGTCGCGGTGGATGTCGTGGTACTTCAGGTCGAGCTCGGCGATGCGCGGCGAGGCCAGCGAGAGCCCGTGGCGGTGCCGGAAGCGCTCGATGAGCACGTACTTCGTCACCCAGTCGATCTCACGGGCGACCAGTTCCAGGTCGTCGGTCTCGATCGCGAGCAGCGTGCGGCCCCACAGGTCGAGGACCCGCTTGGCGACGGCGTCGCCGCCCCGGCGCTCGACGAACTCGACCGCCTTGGCGTAGTACTCGCGCTGGATGTCCAGCGCGCTGACCTCGCGGCCGTTCGCCAGCTTGATCTTACGCTGGCAGGTCATGTCGTGGCTGACCTCGCGGATCGCCCGGATCGGGTTCTCCAGCGTCATGTCGCGCAGCATCACCCCGGCCTCGATCATGCGCAGCACGAGGTCGGTCGAGCCGAGCTTGAGCAGCATCGTCGTCTCGCTCATGTTCGAGTCACCGACGATGACGTGCAGGCGGCGGAAGCGCTCGGCGTCGGCGTGCGGCTCGTCGCGGGTGTTGATGATCGGGCGCGAGCGGGTCGTCGCCGAGGACACCGACTCCCAGATGTGCTCGGCGCGCTGGGAGATGCAGTAGACCGCGCCGCGCGGGGTCTGCAGCACCTTGCCGGCGCCGCAGAGGATCTGCCGGCTGACGAGGAACGGCACGAGCACATCGGCGAGCTTGGAGAACTCGCCGTGCCGGCCGACGAGATAGTTCTCGTGGCAGCCGTAGCTGTTGCCGGCCGAGTCGGTGTTGTTCTTGAACAGATGGATGTCGCCGGCGATGCCCTCCTCCCGCAGCCGCCGCTCGGCCTCGACGAGCAGGCCCTCCAGGATCCGCTCACCGGCCTTGTCGTGGGTGACGAGATCCGGGACGGAGTCGCATTCCGGAGTCGCGTACTCGGGATGGCTCCCGACGTCGAGGTAGAGGCGGGCGCCGTTCTTGAGGAACACGTTGGAGCTGCGTCCCCAGGACACGACACGACGGAACAGGTACCGCGCCACCTCGTCCGGGGACAGCCTTCGCTGCCCCCGGAACACGCAGGTGACGCCGTACTCGTTCTCAAGACCGAAGATGCGGCGATCCACGTCTGTGACCCTATGCTCGGATGCCGTCCCGGCGGGGCCGGACGCTCGGGCTCGGCGTCACCGGCCCTGCGGTCCGCCCGCCGCCGGCCCCGGCTCGCCGCCCGGACGGACGTCCGCGGGGCGCCTCGGCGGCACCCGGACGGCGCTGTCCGTGGACGGCGGCTCGGAGGGCACGGTGCGCTCCAGAGTCCACGGGTCGCCCGCCGCGGGATCCGCCGTGCGCTCCCCCACCCGGTCGGCCCCGACCCGGACCGCGTCGACGTGATCCGCCGTCACCCGGTCCGCGCC
>NZ_JALKFU020001015.1 GCF_023242965.2 Frankia sp. AgKG'84/4 | reverse complement strand
GCGCCGCCGAGGGAGAGCCCGATGCCGTGCACGACCACCGGCACGCCCAGCTCGGCGGGCGCGGGCGCCCCGGGCGCGAACGCCCGCCCGTCGAGGCCGATGTTCTCCGCGATCACCTCGACGAAGCGCAGGTCGGTGCGCTCGGCGAGCGCACCGGCCAGCTCCGGCCGCCAGCCCACCCCGAACCCGGTCACCACCGACACCCCACGATCGTCGCAGGTCAACGGCCGCTCAGTCCTGCACTGTCACACTGTTGACCACCCGATTTCCGCGCCACCCCACCACGCTGCGGATCATTGGGTCGGAAAATTGTGGGGGCGGCTGTGGTGGCGTCGCGCACTTCCGCCGCAGCGAGGTGTGTCGCCAGGAATGTCCGGTCGGCTGTCTGGTTCACCGGCCGGTTCCCGGGACTTTCGACCCTGATCCGACGGAACGTGAGACGGTGCGCAGCGTCGTGTTCTTAGCGGGACGGGGGACAACGGACGTGCGCATCGCCGGTGCGGAACGGAAGGCAGAGCCACGGCGTGGCCCCTGACCTGGTTCGGGAGTCGGCGCGGGCCGATCGGATGGCGCTCCGGGATCGGATGGCGCTGGAGGAGTCGGCCCGCGACGGGGGACGCCAGGACAACGGGGAGAGCCGCACATGCATCACCGCGCCCTGAAAGAGGACGACGACGTGGAAAGGTGGACACCGGAGGCGTCCGTACTGCGACCGGTGCGCGACGCACTGGCCGCCGGCGCGGCGGTGGTGCTGCCGAACCCCCCGCCGCTGACCTACCTCGTCGTGGGGACCTCCCCGACCGCGGTGAACACCGCGAAGGGCCGGCCCTACGACCAGGAGGTCGCCCTGTGGATCACCCGCGACGCGCAGCTCGGTGAACTCGCCGCCGCCCTCGCCCTCGACGGCGAGGGTATGGCGCTGGCCCGGCGTCTGCTCGTCGCCGAACGGGTCACGCTGCTGGTGCCGCTACGCGCCGGGCAGGCGGCGCCGCACTGGCTGGCACCGTCGGTCCGCGACGCTCACGCGTTGCTGTTCGGGGCCCGCTGGGCGCCGCTGCGCCCGTTGGTCCGCGGTTTCACCGCCCTGTACGTCAGCAGCGCGAACCGCACCGGGCGCCGCCCCGCCGCCCGCGCGGCGCAGGCCCGGGTGATGTTCGGCGAGCGCATTCCGGTCCTCGACGGCGACGCCTGGCCCGGCGCCGCCCTGCGGCGCGGGGCCACCACGATGCTGCGGCTGCGCCCCGACGCGACGATCGAGCACGTCCGCCCCGGCGCGCAGGACAGCGCCCACGCCGACCCCGCCGCCTACCTCGCCTGGCTGCGCTGGGCGTCGGCCAGCGCACGGCCGGTGTAGGCCAGGTTCGTCGGATGGGGTCATCGTGGCCCGGCGCGGCGGCGCCCCGATGTCCCGGCCGCGACGATCAACCGACACCTGCCGCACCGGGCGAGCGTGCCGAGGGTGAACACGGGACGCGCCGGCGCCTGGCCCTGGCCCGCGCCGCCACCATGGTCGTGCTGTTCGTGCTGGCCGTGGTGCTCGGGAGCTGGGCGCCGCGGGTACCGCAGGTCAAAAGCGACCTGGGCCTGGGCGACGGGCAGCTGGGCCTGGCGCTGCTCGGCGCGCCCAGCGGTGCGGTCGCCTCACTGTGGCTGGCCGGGCTCGCGGTGACCCGCGTCGGCAGCGCCGCAGTCGTGGGGGCCGGGCGGGCCGCCGAATGGGGCGTCGGCGGGGGGGGGCTTTTTGTTGCCGGACACTGGTCCCTGTTAGCCCTGGTGGGGGCGTGGGGGG
>NZ_JALKFU020001014.1 GCF_023242965.2 Frankia sp. AgKG'84/4 | reverse complement strand
CTCGCCGTCAGCACCGACAGGGCCGGCATCCACAAGGCTCACCCTGCGATCGTACGACCTGGGTACCGCCCGCCGCGGGTCAGGTCTCCAGCAGGGTGGCCAGGACCGAGTCCAGTTCCTGCTCGGTGTGCTCCTGGCCGGTGGGCACGAGGCGCTCGGTGCGGTCCAGGAACTGCCGCAACGACGTGGTCGAGACGACGACCACCGAGCGGCGGTCACCGTCGACCAGGTCGAGCCGGACGCCGCGGTGGCCCGGATCCGGGCCGATCCGCACGTCCCCGTCGCCAATGACCTGGTTCAGGCCGGTACGCAGGGCATCGCGGGGTGCCACCCAGCTGCCCTGCGGCAGCGCGGGGTGCTCCGGCCTGGACACCAGCGACATCGACACGGCCAGTGGGTCGCAGGCGCGCCAGCACAGCTGGAGCACCGTGACCCGCCCGCGGCCAGCGCCGTCGTCGACGACGAACTCCGCCGTCACGTCCTTTCCAAGCACGAGCTGGCTCCCTCGGTTCGCTTGCCCGATGTGTCGAGGGTCGCAGCCCCTCGTCCCCGGCGCCAGCGGGGTCACCGCTGACAGCGGAAAGTGTGTATATGGTCACCTTACGTCTTCCGACTGACCGCCGTCCGTCATCCCTCGACGACAGTGCGAGGGGCCCCGCCGTTGGAGTCGCACGCTATGCGTGATGAAATGGTTACGTGCAGGTGCAGCCCGGCCGGGATGATGGTCGCCGTAGGCTCGGTCCATGGCTGATCCGGCGTCCTACCGGCCCGCTACGGGCTCGATTCCCGAGACCCCCGGCGTCTATCGATTCCGCGACGAGCACGGCCGTGTGCTCTACGTCGGCAAGGCCAAGAACCTTCGGGCCCGGCTCGCCAACTACTTCGCCGATCCGTACACCCTCCATCCCCGCACACAGCACATGGTCCGCAGCGCGAGTGCCGTGGACTGGACCGTCGTCTCCACCGAGGTCGAGGCCCTCCAGCTCGAATACACCTGGATCAAGGAGTACGACCCGCGGTTCAACGTCCGGTACCGCGACGACAAGAGCTACCCGAGCCTCGCGGTGACCCTCCACGAGGAGTTCCCGCGGCTACAGGTCATGCGCGGGCCCAAGCGCAAGGGCGTGCGGTACTTCGGGCCGTACGCCCATGCCTGGGCCATCCGCGAGACCCTCGACCTGCTGCTGCGCGTCTTCCCCGCGCGGACCTGCTCGGCGGGGGTCTTCAAGCGGGCCGCCCAGGTCGGCCGGCCCTGCCTGCTGGGCTACATCGACCGCTGCTCGGCGCCGTGCGTCGGGCGCGTCGACGCCGCCGCCCACCGCGAGATCGTCGAGGACTTCTGCGACTTCATGTCCGGCCAGACCGGCCGCTACCTGCGCCGCCTCGAGCAGGACATGCGCCAGGCCGCCGAGGCACAGGAGTACGAGCGGGCCGCCCGCCTGCGCGACGACGCCAGCGCCCTGCGCCGGGCCATCGAGAAGCAGGCCGTCGTGCTGCCCGACGGCACCGACGCGGACGTGGTGGCCCTCGTCGAGGACGAGCTGGAGGCCGCCGTGTCGATCTTCTACGTCCGGGGCGGCCGGGTCCGCGGGCAGCGCGGCTGGGTCGTCGACCGGCTCGAGGAGGTCTCCACCGCCGACCTCGTCGAACAGTTCCTCACCCAGGAGTACCTCGACGGCACCGCGCCCAGCGTCAGCCCGGCCGCCCTCGCCGCCGGTGGCGAGCGCGGCGCCGACACCGGTGGCGGCAGCATCGACCTCGGCGACGGTTCCACGGTGGCCGGCCGGCGGG
>NZ_JALKFU020001013.1 GCF_023242965.2 Frankia sp. AgKG'84/4 | reverse complement strand
GGACACCGCCGGCGCGGCCCGCCCGGCGCTGCGCCCAGCGCCGCGGCCACAGAACCCGCCGCTGTCGTTCGCGCAGCGCCGGCTCTGGGTGCTCGACCAGGTCGAGGGGCCGAGCCCCACCTACAACATCCCGATCACCTGGCGCCTGTCCGGCCCGCTGGACCTGGCCGCCCTACGCGCGGCGATCGGCGACGTCGTGGCCCGGCACGAGGCGCTACGCACCGTTTTCCCCGCCCCGGGTGGCGAGCCGGTGCAGCGGATCCTCGACCCGGCTGGCGTGGAGATCCCGTTCGACCTGGTCGAATGGTCGCCCACGGACGGTGGGGCTCGGCCGGAGCCGCAGCCCCGCGACCCGCACCTCGCCGACGTCCTCGCGCGCGCCGCGTCGTACCCGTTCGACCTCGGCCGGGAGGTTCCGGTCCGGGTCAGCGTGGTGCGCTGCTCGCCGCGGCTGCACATCGTGCAGGTTCTCCTGCATCACATCGCCGCGGACGAGGGCTCCGACCGCCCGCTGGCCCGGGACCTGTCCGTCGCCTACCGGGCGCGCCTGGCCGGGACCGCGCCGGACTGGGCGCCACTACCCGTCCAGTATGTCGACTACGCACTGTGGCAGCGGGAGCTGCTCGGCGACGAGTCCGACGCGGGCAGCCCGGCCGCGGCGTCGCGGGAGTTCTGGCACGACGCGCTCGCCGGCCTGCCCGCGGAGCTCGCACTGCCCACCGATCGGCCGCGTCCGGACGAGCCGACGCATGCCGGCGGTGCCGTCGAGACGTCGATCGGCGCCGACCTCGTCGCCGCGCTGCGCGCCGTCGGCCGGGCACATGACGCCAGCATGTTCATGGTGCTGCGGGCCGCCGTCGCGACCCTGCTGCACCGCCTCGGCGCCGGCGAGGACATTGCGCTGGGCAGCCCCGTCTCCGGCCGGGTCGATGACGTCCTCGACGATCTCGTCGGCTTCTTCCTCAACACGCTGGTCCTGCGCACCGACCTGGCCGGCGACCCGTCGTTCGGCGAGCTGCTGGGCCGGGTCCGCGCCGGCGACCTGGCCGCCTTCGACCACCAGGACCTGCCGTTCGACCGGGTGGTGGACGCCGTCAACCCGCCGCGTACGTTGTCCCGCCACCCCCTGTTCCAGGTCATGATCGTGTACTTGGCGGCCTTCGACGCCGTCGACGAGCTGGACCTCGCCGGTGTGTCCGCCCGGCCTGAACCGGTGCGCCGGGGCAGCGTGAAGTTCGACCTGTCCATCGACTTCGTCGAACGCGGCGACGACGGCGGTATGACCATCGGCATCGCCTACAGCGACGACCTGTTCGACCGGGCCAGCGCGATCCGGCTCGTCGAACGGCTGCCGCTGCTGCTCGCCGCGCTGACGGCGGATCCCACCGCGCCGATCAGCGTGCTGGAGCTCACCGCCGCCGAGGAACGCGGGGTGCTGCTCGCCGCCGCCGACACCGCCGGGCGCCGGCTGCCCGACCTGACCTGGCCGGCCGCGCTGGCTGCCCGGGCCCGCCGCGCTCCGGACGCCCTCGCGGTCGCCACCGCGGCGGGCACGCTGACCTTCGCGGAACTCGTCGAGCGGGGCGGCCGGCTGGCCCGGCTGCTGGTCGAGCGGGGTGTTCAGCGGGAGGACGTCGTCGCCGTCGCCGTGCCGCGTTCGACCGACCTGGCGATCGCCCAGGTCGCGGTCCTCACCGCGGGTGCGGCCTGCCTGCCCGTGGACCTCGCCGACCCGGCGGACGACGTCGCCTTCGTCCTCGCCGACGCCGGCGCCCGGCTGCTCCTGTCGACCTG
>NZ_JALKFU020001012.1 GCF_023242965.2 Frankia sp. AgKG'84/4 | reverse complement strand
CCGCCATCCTGCGGCGCAGGCTGCGCGGGCGCAGGTCCGTCCAGGTCAACGCGATGCTGTCCAGGCACTCCTGCCGGGTTCCCGTCATGGCCGTGTCAAACCAGCCGAGCGCGTTGGGACGCCCCAGCGGCCACACCGAGTACTGCTGTTCGGTGTTGACGACCACCCTGAACTGACCGGCCGCCGACGCCTCGACCGCGCGGGTCGACGGCACGCCAGCGGCGGGCGCCCGGCCGGCGCGGGCCAGGAAGGGGCAGCCGGCGGCGACCGTCGCGTCGTCGCGCAGGAAGTACTGCTTCCACTCCCGGTTCGCCGGATCCCCATAGGAGCCCAGCAGCGGGGTCGAGTCCACCTCGTCCATCCGGCGCAGCCGCTCGCGGATCGTGCGCCGGGCCGCCGCGCCCCGCGGGGTGTATGGCTCCAGCCCCTCGAAGACCCAGCGCGGCTGGAACGTGATGGTGAAGACGGGGCTGCTGCGGCTGCGCAGCCGGCGATGCGCCGGCGTGTTGCAGACGACGAAGATCGGCGTGCCGCGGAAGGTGAACTCCCAGCCGGGGTCGTCGGTGTCGGTCGGGATGTCCGACGGCCACGGCTCGCCGTCGCCGTCGTGCAGGTACTGCAGCAACGACCAGAACCGTCGCTCGTAGCCGATGATGTCGCTGCTCCCGGCCGCGTCCGGGTCGGCGCCGAAGAACACCACCAGGGAGGTGTTCTTCGTGAGCGTCTGGTAGACCGACAGGTACGTGGCGAGGATGTCCGGCAGGACACTCCACGTCCGCTGGTCCTCGAGATGCTCCACGAAACCGAACCGGAGCCCGCCGCGGTTCGCCGCCGCCACCGCGAAGGTGCACGGGAACGGCTCGGCGACCGAGCGCAGCGTCTCCAGCATCCCGCGCACGCAGTCGGTGCCCCACTGCGGCACCGGCCCGATCGCCAGGTCCTGCACGTCCTCGCGATACGTCTCGCTCATCCTGACCACATCCTCCGGGTCGCTCTGCACCGCTCAGCTCGTTCGTCGTCGTTCGTCGTTCGCCGTTCGTCGTTCGCCCGCGTCAGGACCCGGTCGCTCCCGCCCGCGTGGCCCTGGCCGCGAGGGCGCTCAGGGCGCGCTGCCAGGCCGCCGCCAGGCCGTGCAGGACCGCCCCGGACGGCCCGTCCGGGGCGCGGCTGAACCTCGCCGTGAGCTCGGGGCCGTCCGGTCCGTCGAGCACCCGCACGATCAGGCTCAGCGGGAACGGTTCGGGCTGGTCGGCGTTCCAGTCCGCGAACAGCTCCTCGTCCTCCGCGGCCACCGACCAGTCGCTCACCCGGCCTCGGGTCAGCCGGCCCACGTAGTTCAGGTAGATCGCGGGCGTCGGTGTCGCCGCGAGCAGTGGGGCCGTGCGCGGATTGAGGTGGCGCACCATGCTGTAGTCGGTGCCGCCAGTGGGAATCCGGGCCATCAGCGCGCGCACCCTGGCCACGGCGGCGTCCACGGAGCGCTCCGCGAAGGGGTCGCCGTCACCGGGCGCCCACTCGAGCAGGAACGGGAAGACCTCCGCCAGCCAGCCGACCGTCCGGGACAGATCGACGTCGCCGACGACCTGCTCCTGGCGGCCGTGTGCCTGCACCGCGACGACGAGCCCCGCCGTGCCCTCAGCGGACCGCTCGGCGTGCTCGACGTGCCCCGCCTGGTCGGCGACGGCCAGGGACAGTGCGGCGAGCAGCAGTTCGTCCACCCCGACGCCGAGCGCGGCGGGCACCGTCGACAGCAGCGCCGCGGCCCGCTGCGGCGGCAGGCTCACGGTCACCGCC
>NZ_JALKFU020001011.1 GCF_023242965.2 Frankia sp. AgKG'84/4 | reverse complement strand
CGCGTGGACCCCGGCCGGCGGCGGGTCAGCCGCCGAGCTGGGCGCGGCCGCGGCGCAGGACCTCGTCGCGCCGCTCGCCGATGTTGCTCATGCCTGGGCGCCAGGTCATGGACAACATGCCCTCGAGCGCGTGGGCCTCGTCGAGGGTGGCCGCGTTCGCGATCCGGCGGTAGTGGGCGAACAGGCGGCGCACGCTGTGCTGGTCGTTGCCGGCGATGTCGCCGGCGAGGCGCCGCGCGAAGGGCAGCAGCTCAGCGTGCGCAACCACGTGGTTGACCAGGCCGAGGCGCAGGGCCTCCTCGGCGCCGACGAAGTTGCCGGTCAGCGACATCTCGATAGCGCGGCGCAGCCCGACGGACTGGGCGAGCAGCACGGTGATGCCGCCGCCGGGCATGACGCCGACGCGGGCGTGGGTGTCGGCGAACCGGGCCTTCTCCGAGGCGACCAGGAAGGTGCACTGCAACGCCAGCTCGAGGCCCCCGGTGACGGCGGGGCCGTTGATCGCACCGATGACCGGCTTGTCGAGGACGGGCAGGAACCGGAAGATCCCGTTGACGTCACGGTCGGGGCCGGCGCCCAGCGGGCGGGGCTCGGGCTCGGCGGGTCGCGGCGCCCGTCCCGCCGCCTCGCGCAGGTCGACGCCGGCGCAGAACGCCGGGTCGGCGCCAGTGAGGACAACGGCGTCGACCTCCGGATCAGCGCCCAGCGCCGTGACCGCGTCCCACAGCGCGTGCATGAGCGTCCGGCTCAGCGCGTTGCGGGCACGCGGACGGTTCAGCGTCACGGTCGCGACGCGGTCCGCCACCTCGACGAGGACGACGGGTTCCGCCTCGGTCGGTTGTGCCGTCACGGCGCTCCTTCGGGGTCAGGTACGCGTCCGGCCATGGCTCGTCGGGACCCGCAGGCCCGCCAGCGTACCGCGGCCGTGCATGGTCCACCGGCTCCGGTCAGCCCCCGGTGGGGCGGCAGGGCTTCTGGTCGGCGGTGGAGGTTTCGATGTTCGCCGCGGTCGCGGCGAGGTTCAGCCCGGTGGCGTCGGTCGTGGCGTCGGTGACGGTCAGCTCGAAGGGCAGGTCGCCGACGGGGATCGCGACCTGCGGGAAGTACTGGCCGAGGTTGCCGAGCGGGATGCTCAGGTTGAACAGACCCTTCAGCATGATCTGCGAGGGGACGAGCGTCACCTTGTTGTTGTGGACGGCGAAGGTCGTCACGCCACCGACCTGCTGGTCGCCGAACAGCGGGATGTTCAGCGTCGCGGTGATCGCCAGGCGGCTGCCGCCGTCGAGGGGGGTGATGTGCACGCTGCCGGGCTGGGTGGCGAGGTAGGCGTTGAGGTCGGCGTAGGTCATGCGGACCGTGGCCGCCAGATCGTCGATGCGGATGGTGCCGTCGCCGCCGGTCGCGAGCCGGAACATCGGGACGTGGATGCCGTGGGCATGGGCACTGATCCGCTCGATGCGGGGGCCGGTCGTGGGCAGGCCGGTCATGGTCAGGCCGACGTCGGAGAAGGATCCGGTCAGCACCTGGGTGAGGAACGGGAACCCACCGATGTGGACGTCGGACACCGTCGGCGGGGTGGTGTCACACGGCAGGTCGGCGAGTGCGCCGCTGCGGATCTGGCTGGCCATCGCCCGCTGGGCGACGATGACGGCGAGCCGGTCGGCGACGACGAACTGCGCGAGGAACGCGACCAGAACGACGGCTGCGATCAGCGCGAGGCGCCGCCCCGAAGCGAGCGGCCGCCGGGGGCCGGCCGAGCGGCGCCACCGCGGCCGACTGGCCGTGGTGGCCACCGG
>NZ_JALKFU020001010.1 GCF_023242965.2 Frankia sp. AgKG'84/4 | reverse complement strand
CCCGGGGGCGGCCCGGGACGGGCGCGGCGGGTGCAGCACCGCGTCGAGCAGGGTGTGCAGCGTGATCGGATCGCGCAGGCCGCCGCCCGCGACCCGCTGGAACGCGAACCACCGCCCGTCCCCGACCGGCACCGGCTGGTGGACCGGGCGGGTCAGGTGCCGCCCGGCGAAGTCGGGGGCGTCGCGCAGAGCGCGCTCGTGCTGGGCGAACTCGCCCGGCTCGGGCTCGTCTGCGGTGCCGGGGGCCCGGTCCAGCTTCATGATGAGCTGGCGGGCGCCCCCCTGACTCTGCTCGATGACCGCGGCCACCAGCGCCGCGGAGCGCCCGCCGGTCAGGCGCCGGGCCAGCCGCAGGCTGGTCTCGGTCTGGCTGCACCATGCCGAGAGGGCGCGGGCGGCGGGCGGGTCGAGTTCGACGCGGAGCGGTTCGTCCAGCCAGAGGGACATCGCCATGACTCCTGAGAACAGTTATTAGTGGAATGCGGAATATGTATTCGGCTGTGACCCGCCGGGCCGATACCGGAGCTGTCCGATACTGGAGTCGCCCGATAGCCGACGGTAGTCGGTGATAAGAGTTGGCGGCGTCGGCCGGGCGGCGGGGCCGAGATCCCACCGGTGACAGCCTGAGAATACCGCCGCGCAAAGGCTTGCTCCCGCGATATCCCAGCATTGTCGCGGCATGAGTCGGCGTTGGTGCTCCTATCCCGCGCGGCGCAGGTCGACGCCGGCGGTGGCGTCCCGTGTACGACGTTGTACGGACGTGCCGCCGCGGTCTTTGCGGTGCGCGCCCCACACGGTTTTCTGGGTGCTGCCAGCCGGAAAAGCCCCGCCGGCCGTGATCAGCCCTCGGGACGCGTCGGGGGAGACGGCCGGCGGTTCCCCTTCCTGGCTGTCGCCGGAGCGGACCTGCCTTTCGGGGGGAGGCCCGCTCCGGCGGGCAGCCAGGATCGGCCGTCAGACTTCGGATACCGCACAGGCGGCCGCGCCCGCGTTTGAGGACGCCGGCGATTCCGGGCCGCATGTTTTCGATGCGCGGCTGGGAACGCCCGCCGTCCTCGTCGGCCCGCCCCGCCGGCGGCTTCTGCCCGCTTTTCCGTCTCCATTCGGCATGCCGGCGACCGGCGCTCGGACCGGGTGGCCGAATTGTCGTGGTCGCCCGCCCGCCGTGATACGCCCGGTGGTGCCTCGAATACCGACTGCTGCCCGTACGACCTTGTCCGGTGATGCGGAGACGGCTTTTCCGGCCGGCCGGAATGAGTTTTTCTCGACAGGCTGCGATTGATCGTGAGCGCAGCGCTTCGGGGATGCCGGAAATGATCGTGAGGTCGGATGACCAGCCGTGCCGCGCACCAGTCGGATGGCCGTGGACCGCGGGGACCTGGGCGGCAGGCCGCGGCACGCGGCCTCGCGGCCGGGATCACGCTCGCCCGGCCCGGCGCGGCGCTGGCCGATGCCGTCCCCTTCGCCGTCGGCGGGCTGGCCGTGGCGCACCCGCGGCTCGGGCCCGTGCTGGTACTCGGCCTCGCCGGGATGGCGCTCGCCGCGGCCGGCCGACTGCTCGACGCCGTCACCTGCCTCGGCGTGGACCGGATCAATCCCGCCCGCCGGGACAGTCCCCTGGTGCGGGGGGAGATCGGTCGAGGCCCGGTGACGGCCCTGGCGGTGCTGGTGGCCCTCGCCGTCGCCGGGGGCGGCCTGCTCGCCGCGCCGACGCTCGCCTCCCGCCTCGGTTTCGTCGTCATCGTGGGGCTGCGCGCCGTGCTGGCCTGGCTGCGGGGCAGGGGCGGGCCGCTGCGC
>NZ_JALKFU020001009.1 GCF_023242965.2 Frankia sp. AgKG'84/4 | reverse complement strand
GCGTCGTCCCCGGCGGCTGCGCTGGGCGGTGTCCGCGGCCCGGCCGGGGGGTCCGCCTCCTCGACAGCGGCGCCCGTCGAGGGTGTGGTCGGTCCAGGCCGGGGCGCCGGGAAGGGCATCGGCGCGGCCGGGAGCGGCCTCGCCGGGGCCTGCGCCGGGACGGTCACGGAGACGGAGACGGACGGACGGACCGGGACCGGTCGCGGCGCTGAGGACGCAGGCGGTGGCGTGTGCGCGTCGAGGCTGACGCGGAACTGGCCGATGAGGTCGGTCGCCGCCCGGGCGGACTCGGTCGTGCCGGCGGGCAGCGCCGACAGGACCGTCGCCAGCTGGCTGGCCTGCGTGGTGGTGAAGGTGTTCATGGTCCGCCAGGCGTCGGCATCGCCGGCGCTCGCCTGGGCAAGCAACACCCGTGACCCGGCCGCGGCCTGCGCGCACCAGGACCGCAGCAGGCTGTTGACGGTGTCGGCGTCGGGGTGTTCGCCGGCCGCGGCCCGCTGTCGGTCGGCCGCGCCCGGCGTGCGCGTCGTCCCGTCGCCGTCGCCGCCGGCGGGCCGGGGCGGCGCAACCGTGGCAGCGCGAGAAGGGACGCCGGCTGGCAGCGACGGCGTGCGTCCCATCGGGGCACCAGCAGCCGCCCCGGACCCCTGCGGCGTCGGCGTGCCGTTCGGCGACGCCGGGACGTGCACCGGTGTCGACGTTGGTGCCGGCGTCGGAGTCCACGCGGATGGTCGGGGCGGTGCGCTCGGTGCCGAGGGGGCGCCACCGGCGTGCTCGCCCGGGGCGGACGCGGTCCCGGTAAGGGCGTGCAGTTCGTCCATGCGGGTGCCGGCGACCGTCAACCGGGTCTTCGCCCGCTCCAGCGGATCGCGTCGCAGGGCGACCTGAAAGTTCTCGACCTGCCTCTTGACGGCGTAGAGCGGTTCGCCGGGCAGCGCGTGCGCGGCGGTCGCGGCGACCCCGGCCAGGCCCGCGACCCCAAGCAGCTTGCCCCACCTGGCCCGTTTCACCCGCCCAGGCTACGACGGCGCCGGGCCGACCGGGCCGACCTGCGCCATGCTGGGCACATGTCCGAATCGCGGCTCGGCCTCACCGAGGCCCTGGACCTGGTCCGGACGGGTGACCTGTGGCTGTTCCGCGGCCGGACCGCGGCTGACCGGATGATCCAGACGTCGACGAACAGCCCGGTGAACCACGTCGGCATGGCGATCGTCATCGACGACCTCCCGCCGCTGCTGTGGCACGCGGAACTCGGCCGCACCCTGCCCGACGTGTGGTCCGGTGGCCGCCAGCGGGGGGTACAGCTCCACGACCTGCGGGCGGCGGTCGAGACCTGGGGGCAGCGCTACGGCCAGCGGGCCTGGCTGCGCCAGCTCTCCCCGGCCCTCGGCACGGACCGGGAGGACGCGGCGCTGCGCACCGTCGCCCGCCTCGACGGCACGCCCTTCCCCTCGACCGCGCAGCTCGCGGGCCGCTGGTTGCGCGGGCGCTTCCCCCGACCGCGTCGTTCGGCCACCCCGGGCGCCCTGGAGACCGCCTTCTGCGCGGAGGTCGTCGCCGTCACCTACGAGGCGATGGGGCTGTTGCCGTCCGGTAAGGCACCGAACTGGTACGACCCGGGACGTTTCTGGAGCGGCGACGCATTGGCCCTGCGCGACGGCTTCACCCTCGGCGACGAGATCGCCGTCGACCTCACGGTCAGCGCCTCGTCCTGACCCCCGCGGCGGCGAGGGCGCGCCGGCCGGCTACCACCCGCTCGCGCGCCTGGGCGATCTCCCGGCGTCCCGACCGGGGCGGCGGCGTGCCG
>NZ_JALKFU020001008.1 GCF_023242965.2 Frankia sp. AgKG'84/4 | reverse complement strand
CTGACCGTCCAGGTCGATCCACGCCTGATCGAGAGCCGCAACGCCTTCGAGGGCCGCACGTTCGAGGCCGGCCCGGCCTCGTCCACCCGCACGTCGGCGACCTCGGGAACACGCCACTGCAGCCGCACTGAGGTGCCACGCCCAGGCACCGAGGTGATCGCGGCGGTGCCCCCGACGTCCTCGATCCGGCCGACGACGGATCGGCGCAGGCCCAGCCGGTTCGGATCGGCCTGGCCCGGGTCGAATCCCCGGCCGGTGTCGGACACGTCGACGGTGACCACGCCGGGGCCGCCGTCGAGGCGAATCCGCGCCTGCCCGGTGCCGGCATGGCGCTCGACGTTCGCGAGGGTCTCCCGGACCGCGCCGGCGAACGCGGTGACGACCACGTCGGGCAGCTCGACCGGCACCTCGCCGCGGCCGGTGACGCGCGGCGTGCTGTCCATCTCCACCCGCAGGCCGCGCTCCACGGCTTCGGCCGCGACCTCGGCGAGACGCTCGTCGAGTCCCGGCCCGCCGGGCCCGTCCGGATCGAGCAGGTCCCGCACGGCGGCGAGGCTGCTCGCGCAGCGCTGGCGGGCCAGCGCGACGTCGCGCCCGCCGCCCCAGGCGATCCCGGTCAGCGTGTTGAGCACGGTGTCGTGGATGATCCGTTCGCGTTCCCGTCGGTCGCGGGCGACGGCGAGCACGACCGCCTCGCCGCGGTGGCGGGCCACCACGTTCGCCCACCGCCGGTCGGCGACCCGGGCGGACTCCCGCAGCCGCCCGATCGACAGTCCCAGCAGCCCCGGCGCGAGCACCAGCAGCGCGGCCTGGACGACGGCCTGCGGGAAGTGCCCCCAGCCGCCGACGAGCGCGCCGGCGCCGAGCAGCAGGACCAGCGGCGCGGCGGTGGCCGCGGGGAAGGCCCAGATGACCGCCACGGCCCCGTTGACCGCGGCGAGGAAGATGAAGTTGCCGCTGTCGCCCAGCGACTCGGGCGGTAGCCAGCGGTGCGCGGTCAGGAGGAGGGCCAGCGCGATCGCGGCGCCCGCCGCCGCCAGCGGACGCCCGACGCCGCGGCGCCGGGCGATCGCGCAGAACGCCACGTCCCAGACCACGGTCGTCACCGCCGCGACCGTCGCCGCCGGCTGGTCGTCGTACCAGCGCCACACCAGGAGGTAGCCGACGCTCAGCACAATGGCGACGGCGTGCAGCGCGATGAGCACACCGGCCATGACCCGTGCGAGTGCGCGGTGGGCCCGGCCGAGCTCGGCGGACGCCCGGCCGAGCTCCAGCGCCGCGGCGCCGAACGCGGTGTCGGTCACGGCCGCGCCGAAGGACCCTGCGGCGGCGCTCGGCGCCGGGCGCCGGGACGCGGCTTCGTCCACCGTCAGACCGCCCGCGCTGCCACCGCTCATCCGAAGGCGCCCGAACTGCGCATCGCCACCAGTACTCTCGCCACGTTCCGTAACTTCCAGAGGGGAGTCCGTCGCTCCCGGTGAACTGGTGGCAGGCTACCGGCCTGCCGGCGGCGGCGGACGGCAAAGGGTGCAACGAGGGCCTCGCGGGCAGACCAGCACAGGCCGGCGCACCGCGCGGCAGCGGGTACCCGGTGGTGGGCGACGCTCGTCCGGCCGGCACCCGCCGTCGGTGTCCTAGGCTGGGGGGCGTGTGGAAGGACAGCGCGTGAGTTCCCAGCCGTCCACGTCGCCGCCAGACTCCCCCGCCGCCGAACCGGAGCCGGGCCCGGCAAGGCCCGCCACCAGCCACAGCGACGCCGCGCCGCAGGCCGCCAGGCCCCGGACCAACCGTCGGCGCGGACAGGGCACGCAC
>NZ_JALKFU020000085.1 GCF_023242965.2 Frankia sp. AgKG'84/4 | reverse complement strand
TCCGCGGCGGTCGGGTCCACTGCGGTCGGGTCCACTGCGGTCGGGTCAACGCCGGCGTCTGGTCCGCCGGCCGGCGAGTATCCCGAGTGCGGCGAGCGCACCAGCGGCCGTGACCGCGCCGAACAGGACCAAGCTCAGGCCACCGCGCCCAGGCTCGTCAGGTTGGCCCCCCGCCACGGCCACCGGCGCAGGCACGCGCTGGCGCTCCCCCGCCGCGGGAGGCAGGCCGTCCTGGCCAGGCGGTGAGCCAGGCCCGGCGTTACCAGGCCCGGCGGCATCAGGGCCGCTACCCGCGCCGACGGCGCCACCCGAACCGGCACCGGCGCCAACCGCTACTCCCGGCCCGCCCGCCGCGGCGCCTGCCGACCTGGGCTCATCGGAATCGGGGTGGTCCTGTGGGGCGCCGGGCACCCCGAAGATCCCCGGGGGGGGAAAGAACACGAAGCCGGGCTTCGCGGTCGGGATCGGCACGCGGGCGGACGCGGGTGGCGAGACGACCTGTCCGCCGGGGGCGGCCGCCGATGCGGTCGCCACGTTGGTGACCACGCCCGCCGCGACATCCGCGGCCGTGATCACATGGTCGGCGGTGGTGCAGGTCACGACCTGGCGTGGGACGAGGGAGGTGGTGGGGCAGTCGACCGGACCTGCCTTGGGGTCGCTCACGGTCAGCCCGGACAGCATCGTGTTGCCGGTGTTGGACACCGTGATCGTCCAGCGCACCCGGCCAGCCCCGGACCCGCTGTCCTTGTCGACGCCCACCACGGTGCCAGTTTTGGTAACGGTCAGCGCGGGTGTGCCGGTGACGACGATGCCGACAGTGGTCTGGGACGAGGTGGCGGCCATGGCGGGCATTCCCGCCAGCGGCACCATTCCCGCCACCAGGGCGGTCACTAGCAGTGACTGTGATTGTGACTGTGGCCGCGGCTGGCGGCGGTGGTCCACCGGCGCCGCCGGGCCGGCCGTGGGGCGGCGGTCGCGCCGCTGACGGCCGCTCATGACGCCGAGTACCCGGCTCGGTCGCCGCGGGGGAGTGCGGAATTCGCGGACGCCGGCGGCGCCAGCGGCGAGGGAGGGCCGATCAGTCGGCGCCTCCGGCAACGGTCCCGCCGCCATAGGGTCCCCCTCGCTTGGCGTGACGATCAGTTACTCAGAGCAACGTAGCGCTCCTGCGGTTCGGCAGCCAACTCGGTGGGGAGGAGGGGGGAAGCCGACGCCAGGTCCCGGCCCGCGTCCGGCGCCGATCGGGTGATAACCGCCTGCCTGGGTGGCGGTCGGATGAACCCGCCCGCGCAGTGGCGTGCGCCCGCGTGGTCCATGTGGTCCCGTCTGGTCCCGCCGCGCCGGATCCGGCTGTCGATGGCGACCTCCGCCGCGCCGCGCCGGTGGGTGGCGGCGGTCCGCACCTCCACTGCGGTGGCAGGGCGTGGCATGCGACCGCCTGGCGGATTCCGTCTACCCGCACCCACTCACGTCGCTTCGTTCGGGCCGCTCACGTTCGGCTGGTTTGTCCAGCGCGTGCGCGTGCGAGGTCCATGGATCGAACAGGCCAGGCGTCGGCCTCAGGCGACGATCCTTGACGCGGAAAGTAGCTGCCTAAACACTCTGCGTAACTTCTCGAGTAAGCGGGGTAGGGAATGACGAGGAAACTCGGATCGTATCCGGCGCTGCGGCGCGGACTTGTCGTGACAGCGGGTGTCGCGACGGTGATCGGAGGGATGGCTACCGGGGCAAGCGCGGTTCCGGGACAGACTGCGACGCAAAGTACAACCGCCAACGTTATCGTCGGTTCGTCCATCACACTGACCGGTCTGGTCTCCTCTTTCGCGCTGACCGGTAACCCGGGCGAAACCGTAACAAATGCTACTCCACCGGTGACGTTCACGGTGGCGACGAACAACAACGAGGGATACGCCGTGACCGTCGAACCGCAGACGGCGACCTTGAACCCGGCCACGCCGGGTAACACGTCAACCATCCCGATCGGTGACCTTCAGGTGCGGGAAGCGGGCACCACGCCCTTTACGCCCCTGACCTTCGGCACGCCGGTGCAGGTGTACTCACAGGCGGCACCCTCTGCCGAAGGTGGCGACACCCTCACCAACGACTATCAGATCACCATTCCGTTCGTTATCCCGGACACGTACTCCGCGGTCCTCGACTACGTTGCCACGACCCTGTAGTAGTTGCAACTCGGGTAACCCGAAACGGTCCTGAGGCATAGGTAGCCGATCCGACCGGGATTTCCGATTTTCGACCAGCAGAAAAGGACGGAACACATGGCGGCGGTGCGCGTGGTGGCCAGCCGGGTGCGACTGGGTCTGCGCGTAACCGCCGCCGCGGTTCTGGTGTTGTGGGGGGCGGCCCTGGCTGGCCCAGGGCCCGCCGCTCTCGCGTCGCCGCCCGCACCGCACGCGCCGGCTTCGGTGGCTTCCAAGCCGACCGCGGACTTCTCCCTGACGGTGAGCCCGACGAGACTGGTTATTCCACAGGAACAGCTCTCCAAGGATCAGCACTTCGCGGTGACCAATCATGGCCGGCTGCCGCTCGACGTCGTGGTGAATCGGGCGGGTTTCACCTCCGGGCGGGACGGGACCCTGCGGTTCCAGCGTACGGAGGCGCCCTACTCGGCGCTGACCTGGATATCGGCCAGTCCGGCGAAGTTCCACCTGGAACCGGGTGCGCGCCAGGTGGTGGCCGTGCGGATCGCGGTTCCCCGCGATCCTGAGCCGGGTGACCACCACGTGGCGATACTGTTCATGGTGCCGGCCGTCGGTGATCAGAAGCAGATCAAGCTGAACCGGGGCATCGGCGTGCCCCTGTACATCACGGTGCCGGGCCCGGTCGACGACACGGTAAAGATCCCCTCGCTGCGGACGTCGGGGTTCGCGATGGGTGGTCCTGTCCACTTCACGGCGACCTTCCAGGACACCGGCACCGTTCATCGTGACTTTCGCGAAAAAGGCCATCTGAACCTCCAGGTCGACGGGCGCGACGTTGCATTCCCTGACTTCACGGTGCAGCGGGGAACGACGCGGGAGGTCACCGCGCGGTGGGATGATCCGCCGCTTATGTGTATCTGCCGGGCGAAGGTTTCCGTCCCCGGTCCGCACGGGACTCTGCAGAGCGCGAAGGCGACCGTGGTCGTCTTTCCGGTCTGGCCGGCGGTGGCGGTACTGGCCGGCATTCTTGCCATTTCCTTGATCGGTGTGCTCGTGCGTCGGCGTTACCGTACCCAGGTGCTGAAAGCGGCGCGGTCGCTGCGGCATGAGGACGATCTCACCGGCCTGAGTCGGTCCGGGTCGACCGTGCCGCACGACAATGCGGGCGTGGATCTCTTCGGTGACTTCCCAGAATCGGACCCGGGCCCTGAGGGCGACACGCCGAACCGGTAACCGAGACCTCGCGAGTACTCGCTGTTATTAGAAGTATACTTACGGTAATGAGCGGCGTAGGAGTATTCAGACGGCGGAGACCACCGGGGAAATTCGCTGCCCGTCGCCACCGGCGGGCAGGCAAGGTGCTGATCGTGGCGCTGGTCAGCCTGGTCATGTCCGGTTCGATATCAAGTCTCCTGCCCAATGTGGCCTACGCCGCCGGGACCCTGTTGTTCGACCAGCCCTTCCACAACAACACCCCCGACGGACTCGGCAGCGTCGTTCTGCCGGCGCTGCCGACCGGCGCCGCCGGTTCGAACACGGCCTGCCTCACCTCACCCGGGAACTCGACCACCGGCGTTCTGCGCAGTTGTCCGCTCACGGACCCCTCGGGGGCGGGAAAACTGCGTCTGACCAACAATACGACCTTCGTCGAGGGCGGGCTCTTCGGAGCGTCCAGCGTGCCGACCTCGCAGGGCCTGGACATCACCTTCAACAGCTACCAGTACGGCGGGACACACGCGGACGGCCTGGCGCTCGTGCTGGCGGCGGTCAACCCGACGGCACCGACGGCGCCGGCGAACCTCGGGCAACCCGGTGGCGCGCTCGGCTACACGCCCGCGAGTTCCAGCCTGGTGGGGTTGAGCAACGGCTATCTCGGCATCGGCCTGGACGTCTTCGGGAACTACAGCAACAGCACCTACCAGGGCTCCGGCTGCACGAATCCGGCCTATATCTCCACCACGGGCGGGCGCGTGCCGGGCCAGGTCGTCGTGCGCGGCCCCGGCGCCGGTCTGGTCGGATACTGCGCGATCAACAGCACGGCGACGACGACGGCGTCCCCGCCGGTGGCGCTGGGAGCCGCCACCCGCAACGCGTCGAAGGTGCCTGTCGAGGTGGTTGTCAACCCCACCACGTCGACCATTGTCACCGACTCCGGCATCTCGGCGGCCGCCAACACGTACAAAGTGGTGTTCACCCCGGTGGGTGGGACGCCCCGAACACTGCAGGGCGCGCTGCCTGTCGTGCCCGCCGGCCTCTATCCGTCGTCGACCTGGACGACCTCGGGCGGGATCCCGCGCCAGTTGGCGTTCGGCTGGGTGGCATCGACCGGTTCGGTCACCGACTACCACGAGCTCGACGAAGCGCGGGTCGTGTCCTTCAACCCGGTCCCGCAGTTGAACGTGGCCGCGACGAGCTACAACGGCGCGACCCCCCAGCCGGGCGACCCGGTCACCTACACCGTGACCGCCGGGGTCAGCGCCGGGGCCAATGAGCCGTCGCCGATCTCGGTGACCGAGACGGTGCCGGTGGGCGTGGTGCCGGTGGGCGCGTTCGGCTCCGGCTGGGTCTGTCAGGCTCCGGTCGGACGAAGTATCACCTGTACGAACAGCAACGGACCCTTCACCAACGGGACGACGCTCACCCCTGTCACCGTGGTGGCGATCGTGACCTCGTCGGGTGTCACCCCGGCGCTGATCCAGACAACGTCGGTCACCACGTCGTCCTCGATCGACGCGAATCCCGGCTTCGCCGGCAGCACGACGGCGGGGACGGTACCGGCGACACCCACCGCCGTGACCATCGCGCCGACCTCGGGGTCGATCTCCGGCGGCGGTGCCGTCACGGTGAGTGGCACCAACTTCGCCGGCGCGACGGCGATCGAGATCGGGACGACGGCGCAGCAGCAGGCGGGGACGCCGGTGGTGCTGCTGCCGTGTGCGGCGGGACCCGCGGTGGGCTGCTTCACCGTGAACGGCGACGGGTCGCTGCAGATCTCCTCGATGCCCGCCCGGGCCAGTGCCGCGCCCGTCGGTGTCACCGTCGTGACCCGCGGGGTGGCCGGGGTGACCTCGTATGTCTACACGAGTGCCCCCGCGACCCCGGCGGCTCCGACCGCGACCGCGGGCATCACCAGTGCCACGGTCACCTGGGTCGCCCCGGCGAGCAACGGCAGCGCGATCACCGGGTATGTCGTGACGCCCTACCGGGCCGGGGTGGCGCAGACACCGGTCTCCTATGACGCCTCGACGACCACCCGGACGCTGACCGGTCTGACCGCGGGTGCCTCCTACACCTTCACGGTCACCGCCATCAACGCCGTCGGCACGGGCACGGCGAGCGCCCAGTCGAACGCCGTGACGCCCTACGCTCTGCCGGCCGCGCCGACGATCACGGCGGTGAGCGCGGGCAGCACGGGGGCGACCCTGTCCTGGACCGCGCCGGCGAGCAACGGCAGCGCGATCACCGGTTACGTCGTCACGCCGTACATCGCCGGAGTGGCGCAGCCGGCCCAGACCTTCACGGGTACGGCGACCACGCAGACCGTCACCGGGCTGGTCGGGGGCACGGCCTACACCTTCCGGGTCGCGGCGATCAACGCGGCCGGTACGGGGCCCCAGTCGGCCGCCTCCTCGGCGGTGACGATCAACGTCTCGCCGAGCCTGGCCCTGCCGCCGCCACCCACCGGCGGGGTGGGCGCCGCCTACACCGACCAGTTCACCGTCAACGGTGGCACCTCCCCGTTCGTCTGGTCGATCAGCGGCGGAAGCCTGCCGCCCGGTCTCTCGCTCAACGCCGCCACGGGTCTGCTCTCGGGCACGCCGACGGCGGCCGGCAGCTATCCGTTCACGGTCCGGGTGGTGGACGCCAGCGGTCAGGCCGCGACGCAGAACCTGACGATCTCGATCGCGTCGGCGCCGACGTTGCCCTTCCCGCCGCCGCCGGCCGGTGAGGTCGGCGTGGTGTACAGCGACCAGTTGACCGTCTCGGGTGGGACGAGCCCGTTCGTCTGGTCGGTGAGCGCCGGTGCGCTACCGGCGGGCCTCACCCTGAACACCTCCACCGGCCTGCTCTCGGGCACCCCGACCGCCGCGAGCACCGCGTCGTTCGCGGTCCGCGTGGTCGACGCGCTCGGCCTGTCGGCGACGAGGACCGTGAGCCTGGTGATCGCGCCGCGCCCGACCCTCACGTTCCCGCCGCCGCCGCCCGCGCAGACCGGTATCGCCTACAGCAACACCCTCGTGGTCACCGGCGGAACGGCCCCGTTCACCTGGTCGGTGACCGCCGGAACGCTGCCGCCCGGACTCACGCTCAATCCGTCGACCGGCGTGCTGGCCGGCACCCCGACCACCGCCGGCACCTACACGTTCACCGTCGGGGTGACGGACGCGTTCGCCGTCAGCGCCACCCAGGCGGTCACGCTGGTCGTCACGGCCGGTCCGATCGTCATCGTGAAGTCCGCCGGCGCGTCGTCGGTCGCGCCCGGCGGGACCGTGAACTACACCATCACGGCCACGAACACGGCGGCGACGGCCTTCTCCGGTGTGACGTTCACCGACGCGCTGGCGGGCGTCCTCGACGACGCCGTCTACAACGCCGACGCGACCGCGACGACCGGCGCGGTGAGTTTCACCAGCCCGAACCTCACCTGGACGGGGAACCTCGCCGCCGGGGCGGCGGTGACCGTCACCTACTCGGTGACGGTGGCGAACCCCGACACGGGCAACAAGATTCTTTCCAGCGCGGTCTCCTCGACGACGGTGGGGACGACCTGCCCCGTCGGCGGAACGGATCCGGGCTGCGCCAACATCGTCACCGTGTCGATCATGACGATCACCTCGTCGAGCACGGTGACAACCACGCAGCCGGGTGGGGTCGTCGGCTTCACCTACGCGGCGGTGAACGACGGCACGACGCCGTTGCCCAACGCGACCTTCTCGGTGCCCCTCGGAAACCTTCTCGACGACGCGACGTACAACCTGGACGGCCAGACCACCGCGGGAACGATCAACCTGGTCGGCAGTGATCTGGTGTGGACGGGCAGCCTCGCCCCGGGTGCCTCGGTGACGGTGACGTCGTCACTCACGGTGAATAATCCCGACACCGGCAACAAGGTGCTGAGCGCCACCCTCGTCTCGGCCGTGCAGGGCAACACCTGCCCCGTCGGCGCGCCGGCACCCGCCTGCACCTCCACCGTGCCGGTGCTCACCCCGGGCCTGTCTCTCGTGACGACGGCGGACGTCTCCACGACCACCCCCGGCGGCACCGTCACCTACACCCTCGCGCTGACGAACACCGGTGAGACGCCGCTGACCGGCGCGTCCGTCACCGACTCGCTGGCCCGGGTCCTGCCCGACGCGACCTACAACGCCGACGCCACCGCGTCCAGCGGCTCGGTGTCCTACACGGCCCCCAACCTCACCTGGACCGGCGACCTCGCCGTCGGAGCGAGCGCGACCGTCACCTTCACCGTCACGGTGCTCGACCCGGACCCCGGGGACAGGCTGCTGATCAACGCCGTCACCTCGCCGGTGATCGGCAGTAACTGCCCGGTCGGCGGGAGCGCGCCGGCGTGCTTCGCCACGGTCAACGTCCTGCTGCCCGGCCTCGCGATCGCCAAGACCGCGAGTGCGGCGACGACGACCCCCGGCGGGGTCCTCACCTACACGGTGACCGTGACGAACTCCGGCCAGACGCCGTATGTGGGTGCGGCGTTCGCCGACTCGCTCAGCGGCCTGCTCGACGACGCGACCTACAACGGCGACGTCACGGCGTCGGCGGGCACCGCCAGCTACACCGCGCCCACGCTGTCCTGGACGGGGGACCTGGCGGTCGGGGCAACGGCGACGATCGTCTACTCCGTCACCACCCACACCGCGAACACCGGTGACGGGCTGCTGACGAACGTGCTGACCTCGCCGACCCCGGGCAGCAACTGCCCGACCGGAGGCACGGACCCGCGGTGCGCGGTGACGGTGACGCTGAGTGAGCTGACCATCGTGGCGTCCTCGAACGTTCCGTCGACGACACCGGGTGGCGTGGTCGTGTTCACCGGGACGTACACGAACACGGGTCAGACCCCTCTCACGGGAGTCGTCGTGACGGTGGACGGTTCCGAGTTCGGCGACGACGCCACGGCGGTCGGGGACCAGACCGCCAGTTCCGGGACGCTGTCGGTCGGCGCGACGGGCGCGGTGTGGACGGGCGACATCCCGGTCGGTGCGACGGTCACCGTTGCCGGCAGCGCCCGGGTCAACAATCCGGACACCGGTAATCGGCTGCTGAGACTCATCAGCACCTCGAACACCCCCGGCAGCAACTGCCCGACCGCCAGCACCGACCCCAACTGCACCGTCACCGTTCCCGTCCTGCTCCCCGGGCTGACCATCGCGACCGCCGCGGACGCCACGTTCACCGTGCCGGGCGCCACTGTCGGTTACACGATGACCCTGACGAACAGCGGCGAGACCCCCTACACGGGCGCCGTCGTGACCAACTCGCTCGCCGGACTGCTCGATGACGCGACCTACAACGCCGACGCGGTGGCCTCGGCCGGCTCGGTCGGCTACGCCGCGCCGGTGCTCACCTGGACCGGGAATCTCACCGCCGGCGCCGTCGTGACCATCACGTTCTCGGCCACCGTGCTCGCCCCCGACCCGGGCGACAAACTGCTGGTGACCCTCGCCAGTTCGAGCGACGTCGGGAGCACCTGCCCGCCTGCCAGCGGCAACGCGGCGTGTTCGACCAACGTCGCCGTGCTCACCGCGGCGCTGACGATCGCGCAGACCGCCAGCAGCGCCACCGCGAGCCCGGGGGCGACGCTCACCTACACGATCACGGCGACGAACTCCGGCCAGACGTTCTACCCGGCCGCCACGTTCAGCACCTCCCTCGCTGACGTCCTCGACGACGCCGTCTACAACGCGGACGCCACGGCGTCGGTGGGCACGGTCTCCTTCAGCACCCCGACCCTGTCCTGGACCGGCGCTCTCGCTCCCGGTGCCAGCGCCACGATCAGCTACACGGTGACGGTGGACAACCCGGACACGGGCAGCCAGTCGCTGACGAACACGATCGTCTCGTCGTCGACGGGCTCGAACTGCCCGTCGGGCGGCTCCGACCCGCGGTGCACCGCGACGGTGACGACCGTCGCGGCGGCGCTGCTGACGTTCACCAAGACCGCGGGCGGCCCCTCGGTGGCCAGGGGCGGGACGGTGACCTACACGATCACCGTCGCGAACGCCGGCGTCACGCCCTACCTGGGGGCGCAGTTCACCGATGATCTCAGCGATGTCCTGGCCGGCGCCACCTACAGCAACGACGCGACCGCGTCCGCCGGCACGGTGACCTACAGCGCGCCCACCCTGTCCTGGACCGGCAACGTCCCCGCGTCCGCGGCCGTCACCATCACCTATTCCGTGGTGGAGCACGGGGGCAGCGACGACATCCTGGTGAACTCGGTGGTGTCGAACTCGATCGGGAGCAACTGCCCGACGGCGAGCACGGACCCGCGGTGCACCCAGACGGTGACGGTGAGTGAGCTGACCATCGTGGCGTCCTCGAACGTTCCGTCGACGACACCGGGTGGCGTGGTCGTGTTCACCGGGACGTACACGAACACGGGTCAGACCCCTCTCACGGGAGTCGTCGTGACGGTGGACGGTTCCGAGTTCGGCGACGACGCCACGGCGGTCGGGGACCAGACCGCCAGTTCCGGGACGCTGTCGGTCGGCGCGACGGGCGCGGTGTGGACGGGCGACATCCCGGTCGGTGCGACGGTCACCGTTGCCGGCAGCGCCCGGGTCAACAATCCGGACACCGGTAATCGGCTGCTGAGACTCATCAGCACCTCGAACACCCCCGGCAGCAACTGCCCGACCGCCAGCACCGACCCCAACTGCACCGTCACCGTTCCCGTCCTGCTCCCCGGGCTGACCATCGCGACCGCCGCGGACGCCACCGTGACCGTTCCCGGCGCCACCGTGGGGTACACGGTCACGATCACCAACAGCGGCGAGACGGCCTACACCGGCGCGACCGTCACGAACAGCCTCCTCGGCGTCCTGGACGACGCGACCTACAACAGCGACGCCGCCGCCTCCGCCGGGTCGGTGTCCTTCGCCACCCCGACGCTGACCTGGACCGGTGACCTCGCCGTCGGCGCCGTGGTGACCGTGACGTTCACGGTGACGGTGCTCAACCCGGACCCCGGCGACAAACTCCTCGTCAACATCCTGTCCTCGACCGATCAGGGCAGCTCCTGCCCGCCGGCCAGCAGCAACGCGGGGTGCAGTACGACCGTGGTCGTCCTCACCCCGGCTCTGACGATCGTGAAGTCCGCGAGCGTGGCGTCGACCGCGCCCGGAGACATCGTCACCTACACCGTCGCGGTGACCAACGGGGGGCAGGTGCCCTTCACCGGTGCCGCGGTCAGTGACGCGCTTGCCGGGGTCCTCGACGACGCCACCTACAACAACGACGCGGCCGCGTCCGTCGGCACCGTCGCCTTCGTCAGCCCGACGCTGACCTGGACCGGGAACCTGAACCCGGGCAGCTCGGCGACCATCACCTATTCGGTCACGGTCCTGGCGTCAGGTGCCGGTGACGGCCAGCTGACGAACACGGTGAGTTCCACCGTGGCGGGCAACAACTGCGCCACCGGCAGCACCGACGCCCGGTGCTCGGTGTCGGTACCGGTCAGCGGGCTCGCCATCACCCTCGCCGCGGACGTGTCCACGGCCATCCCGGGGCAGGTCGTGACCCTCACCCTCACCGCGACCAACACCGGCCAGACCGCTTATCCGAATGCCGTGGTGGACGCCAACCTCGGGGAGGCGGTGGACGACTCGGACTACAACGGCGACGCGGCCGCCACGACGGGATCGCTGAACCTGGACATCGCCACCGGGCAGCTGGTCTGGACGGGCAGTCTCGCCCCAGGCGAGTCCGTGATCATCACCGCGTCGGTCACGGTGAAGTCGCCCGATCCCGGCGACAAGACCGTGACCGCCTTCGCGTCGTCCACGGCGGCCGGCAGCACCTGCCCGCCGGGAAGCCCGAATCCGGACTGCACGGTGACGGTGAACATCCTCACCCCGGGGCTCACCATCGCCAAGGCGGCCGACCGGACGACCACCACTCCCGGTGACACCGTCACATACACCCTCACCGTGACCAACAGCGGGGAGAGCCCCTACACGGGCACGACGGTGAGCGACGACCTGACCGGTGTCCTACCCGCTGCCGCCTACAACGGTGACGGGAGCGCCTCCAGCGGCACCGTGACCTACGCGGCGCCGACGCTGAGCTGGTCGGGCGACCTCGCGGTCGGAGCCAGCGTGACGATCACCTATTCGGTCACGGTGAACAACCCGGTGCTGGGCGGTCCCGTGCTGATCAACAATGTGACGTCGAACGCGCTCGGCAGTACCTGCCCGACCGGCGGCAGTGGCGCTCCCCCCTGCCGGGTCATCGTCCCGGTGCTCATCCCCGCGCTCACCATCACCAAGACCGCCGCCACCGGCACCGGGAACGCGACCGTCGTCGCGGGCAGCGCCATCGACTACACGGTCACCGTCACGAACACCGGGCAGACCCCCTACTCCGGAGCCTCGTTCACCGACGACCTCACGCGGGTACTCGACGACGCCACCTACAACGCCGACGGCGCCGCGAGCACCGGCACGGTCAGTTTCACCTCCCCTGACCTGACCTGGACGGGCGACCTGGCCGTCGGGGCGACGGCGACCATCACCTACTCGGTCACCACCACACTGCCCGCCGCGGGTGACCGGCTGGCCGTCAACGAGGTCGCCTCCACCACCCCCGGCTCCACCTGCCTGCTCGGCGTGGGGGACGCCGCCTGCACGACCACCACCGCGATCCTGATCCCGGGCCTGACGATCACCAAGACGGCGGACCAGACGAGTGCGGTCCTCGATTCGGCGATCCAGTACACGATCACCGCGATCAACACCGGTGCCGCCGCGTACACCGCAGTGAGCATCTCCGATGACCTCGCCGGGATCCTGGACAACGCCTTCTACAACGCCGACGCGACCGCCAGCACCGGCACGGTCGCCTACACGGCGCCCTCGCTGGTCTGGACCGGGAACCTCGCGATCGGCGAGGCGGTGACCATCACCTACTCGATCACCGTGGACGACGCGGCGACGGTGGGCGCGGCCCTGGTGAACCGGGTGGCCTCCGCCGCCGCCGGCAGTACCTGCACCGGTGTCGGCACCGAGCCGGCGTGCACGACCTCGACCACCGTCCTGGCCCAGACACTCACCCTCACCGGCCTCACCAACTCCTTCACCCTGTCCGGGGAACCGGGTGTCACCGCCGCCCAGGACGGGGCGGTGACCATGACCGTCACGACGAACAGCAGCAACGGCTACACCGTCGCGGTTCAGGGGACGGCGCCGACGCTGACGCCGGCGACCTCTGGCAACGGCGACTCCATCCCGGTGGGTTCGTTGCGGGTCCGGGAGTCCGGCACGGCCGGGTTCACCCCACTCTCGGACGTCGCGTCGGTGGAGGTCCACAACCAGGGCCAGGCGTCCGCGGTGAACGGAGACGCGGTCAGCAACGACTATGCGATCGACATCCCGTTCGTCACCTCCGACACCTACTCCACGACCCTGGACTACATCGCGGCCACACAGTGAGCGGATGTCTGGAACGCCGGGCAGCCGTCGGCCGGGGGACTGTCGGACGTCGCGAGCACCTGCATCCCGTCGCGAGCACCGGGCCCCCGTCGCGGGCCCGCGGTCGATCGCCGACCTGCCGACGGGCCGAGCGGAAAGAGACGCAGATGAGCATCCCGTGCCCGAGAAAGATCCGTGGGGGAGTCGTCCTCGCGGCCGCGTTGCTGGCCGGGCCCCTGGTGCCGGTCGGACTGTCCGCCGTGGCGGCGCCCGCCCTCGCGGCGGACGCGCCCGCGTCGCCGACGGAGGAGGACAGCGCGGGCCCGGACCTGGCGATCCAGATCGACGACGGCCAGACCAGTGTGGCGCGGGGTGACCGTCTCGCCTACACGGTGAAGGTCCGCAACATCGGCACCGTCGACGCGGACGACCTGGTCATCACCCAGCGGCTGCCTCCCGGCACGCACGTCACCGCGGCCGACCGCGACGGGGTCATCGGCGACGGGGCGGTCACCTGGCACACCGGTCTGCCCGCCGGCCGCGCCACCGCCTTCGGCCTGCACGCCGAGGTGACGAAGCCGCCGGGCGGCCAGCTACGGCTCGCCTCCGTGGTCTGCGCGACGGCCGGCGACGACGCCAGGCCGATCGTCTGCGCCGCGGACTCCGACCAGTTGCCGGCGGGCGGGGGCGCGGGGGCGAGCGCGGGCAGCCACGCCTCCAGCGGCCTCTCCGGGTGGCTCACGGCGCTGTGTGTCGGCGTCGGCGTCGTGATGGTGCTTCTCGCCGTCGTCCTGGTGGGGCGTCGGCGGTCGCTGCGGCGATCGGCGCGTACCGGTAGTGGCCATCACCGGGCCCCGGCGGCCGGCCTGTTCGCCGAGGCGGATCACCACGAGGCGGATCGCGACGGGGAAGATCACGATGCGGTGCCGGTCTCGGAACCGCGGTGACCGTGGACCACGCCGGGTGCCCGCCCGACTCGGGCCCGCTCAGCGCGGCGGGCGCACCGTCGCGTAACTCGGGTCGAACGCGTCGTAGGCGGCCTCGTAGGCGCGGCGCACCGCCGCCGACAGACCGCGCAGCGCCGCCGTGCGGCGGGCGATCTCGCTCGCGGTCAC
>NZ_JALKFU020001007.1 GCF_023242965.2 Frankia sp. AgKG'84/4 | reverse complement strand
GCCGGCGGCCGCCGAGGCCCCTGCTGGCGCGCAGCTACCGGCTGGGCAGCCCGCGGCGGCGCGTCCGGGTGGCGATCGTGCTCATGTGCGTGCTGCTGGGCATCCTCGCCGTGCGGCTGACACAGCTCCAGGGGATCTCGGCGTCGGCGTACGCCGCCCAGGCGCAGGCCCAACGGCTGCGCACGATCGTGCTGCCGGCGGCGCGCGGCGCCATCACCGACCGCTCCGGACACACCCTCGCCCAGCACGTCGAACTGCGCGCCGTCTACGCGAACCCGTCTAACGTCAAGGACATCCGCGCCACCGCGGCCAAGCTCGCCTCGCTGCTGAACGTTCCCGTCGACACACTGGCGCAGCGGATGACCACCGACCCGAAGAAGAACATCAAGTTCGTCTACCTGGCCCGTGGCCTCACCCCGGACATCGGGGACAGGGTCACCGACCTGGAGCTGCGGGGCATCGGTATCACCGAGGAACGCGGCCGGGCGTATCCGGGCGGTCCATTGGCCTCGAACGTCGTCGGGTTCATGCGGCAGGGCGATGGCGACGTGCTCCAGGGCGCCGGCGGCCTGGAGCTGCAGTACGACTCGGTGCTGCGCGGCACCGACGGCAAGCGCCGGCTGCTCGCCAACCCGGAGGGCCTGGAGATCCCCTCGGGGCACACCACGCAGAAGGACCCGAAGCCGGGCTCGGCGCTGCGGCTCACCCTGGACCGGGACATCCAGTGGAACGCCCAGCAGGCCATCGCCGAGGCGGTGCGGGACTCCGAGGCCGACGGTGGCTCCGTCGTCGTGATGGTCCCCCGCACGGGTGACCTGCTGGCGATGGCCGACGCGCCCAGCTTCGACCCGAACAGGATCACCCCGCAGGACACCGCGGCGCTGGGCAACCGGGCGACGCGGGACGCCTACGAACCCGGCAGCGTCAACAAGGTGATCACGATGGCCGCGGCGCTGGACCGCGGGGAGATCACCGAGCAGACACCGATCACCGTCCCGCCGTCCATCGTCCGCGGTGGCGTGCACATCGAGGACGCGGAGAATCACGGCGTCGAGAACCTCACCACGGCGGGGGTCCTGGCCCGCTCCAGCAACATCGGCACCGTGGAGATCGCCGACCGGGTCGGTCGCGGCGCGCTGGAGCAGGCGCTGCGGGCCTTCGGCCTCGGCGCGCGGACCGGCCTGGGCTTCCCCGGTGAGGGCGCCGGCCTGCTTCCGCCGTCGAAGGACTGGTCCGGCAGCCAGGCGGCGACGATCTCCTACGGGCAGGGCATGTCGGCCACGGCGCTGCAGATGGCCTCGGTGTACGCGACCATCGCCAACGGCGGCGTGCGGGTCGCTCCGCGCCTCGTCGACGCCGTCACCGGTCCGGACGGCGTGGTCACGACGACCCCGCAGGCGCCGGGACGGCGGGTGGTCAGCGCGCAGACGGCGTCGACGTTGACCCGGATGCTCGAAGCGGTCGCGTCGAACGAGGGCACCGCGCCGCTCGCGGAGGTCCCCGGCTACCGGGTGGCCGGCAAGACCGGCACCGCGAACCGGCCCGACCCGGTCAAGGGCGGCTACGAGGGCTACACCGCGTCGTTCATCGGGTTCGCCCCCGCGGACAACCCGCGGGTCGTCGTGGAGGTCGTGCTCGACAACCCGAAGAAGGGGTATTTCGGCGGCCAGGTCGCGGCCCCGGTGTTCCAGAAGGTGATGAGCTTCGCGCTGACCACCCTCGGTGTGCCGCAGCCGACGACCAAGCCCGCCCCACTCGTTCTGGACCTCGACAAATAGCCGCCGGCCCGCCGCCCGCCCCGGTGGCCGACCCCCGCACCCGGCG
>NZ_JALKFU020001006.1 GCF_023242965.2 Frankia sp. AgKG'84/4 | reverse complement strand
ACCCCGGGCGCGCCCGTGCTCGGGCTACTCGCGGGGGTCGTCGCCGAGGGCGATGGGGAGGGCGTCGGCGACACCTGCCGGGACGCGGGCGCGGGCACCACCGGCGGATGCCGCGGCGATGCCGCTTTCCCCGTCGTCGACGCGACCGCCTCGGCGCCCACCGCCGGTCCGGCGACGTGCGATCTGATTCCGGCGGCCGCCGCCAGCGTCACCGCCACCGCGATCGCCCCATACACAAGAACACCGAGCCCGACAACCGACCACCGGAATCGACTCCACCGCCAGCCGAGAGGCGACATCAGTGCGCTCCCCTCACCGGCGGCCGGAATCAAACAGCATGCAGAGTACCTAGCCCCGGACCACCATGCACGCGAACGCCTGGTGCCGACCATTGCGACCGCGGGACATCATCAGTACCACGCCGCCGGCCGGTACCTCGATTTCGGAGACGCAACGGCCAGCCATCGCCCATGGCGTGTCCCGTTCATCTTTCCTTCATTTCAAGGCAAGGAACCGCCCCGAAGAATGGTCGGCCGCCCACCGGGTGCGCCGCGACGGCTAAAGGACGAGCTCGCCGACCGCCCAGACGGCCGCCATCGCGACCCCGGCGACCAGCTCCACCAGCACGCCGACACCGAAGGCGACGACCGCCGCCCAGGTCGTCTTCCAGGCGGCCCGCCCGTCACCGAGGCGGACCAGTTCCGCCACGTAGACGCCGAGGACACCGCCGATGAGCAACCCGACGACGGGGATCACGAAGAACCCGATGATCGCGCAGACCAGCCCGATGACCAGGCTCGGCCAGGGCACCCCACGCCCCGCGGTGGCGCGGGCGGGCAGCACGTACTTCGTCAGCGCGCCAATCACGAACAGCGCGGTCATCAGCGCCAGGACGATCCAGCGGCCGACCCCACCGCCGTCCGCGATCACCCACCACAGCCCGGCACCCCAGACGAGAACCAGGCCGGGCAGCACGGGAAGGACGACGCCCACCAGGCCGAGCGCCATCACCAGCGCGACGGCGAGAAGCTCCGCGGTACCGATGGTGTGCCCTCCCTTGCGACGCCTTGTCGAGACCGTACCGGTCCGGCGCACTTTCCGGGTCGGTCTGACGGGCTCGCGACCACCTCCACCCGTCGTGGTCCTCGGCTTTTCATCCGCCTGTCCTGTCGACGCGATCGTCATCCGTCAGGGTGAGCGCACCGGCGTTGCGCGTGGCCGTGCGCAGCGCCTGTGCGGCGAGGGCGGCCCGCAGCGTGGCCGGGGCGAGCACCTCGACGCCGTCGCCGAGCAGCAGGAGCTGGGTCAGGGCCACGTCCGGTCCCTCCGTGGACACCTCCACCACCTGCCAGCCGTCCGCGTCCGGTGGCCCGGCGCCGGCGAGGGCATCCCGGGCTGCGACCGGACCCACCGCGTGCCGCAGACCGGCGAGCGCCGCCGGTGAGAGCCGCAGCCGGCATTGCCAGCGCATCAGCGAGCGGGCGAAGTCCTCGCCGCGCTCGCGCCACCAGGTGGCCAGGTCGAAGCCGGCCGGCCGGTCGAAGACCTCGCCGCGCATCCCGACCCGCACGATCCGCCCGACCCGGTAGCTGCGGACCCGCTCGCGGTGGCGGGCCACGAGATACCAGGTCCCGGCCTTGCACACCAGACCGAGCGGGTCGACCCGCCGACGCGACGACCCACCGGGCCCGCCCTCAGCGTCACCCCCCCCCCCCCCGCCCCCCCCCCCCCCCCCCCGCCCCCCCCCCCCCCCACCCCCCCCCCCCCCCCCCCCCCCCCCCCCCCCCCCCCCCCCCCCCCCCCCCCCCCCCCCCCCCCCCCCCCCCCCCCCC
>NZ_JALKFU020001005.1 GCF_023242965.2 Frankia sp. AgKG'84/4 | reverse complement strand
ACCCGGGGCGCCATCACGCCCGCGCCCGCCGCCGCTGGCCGGCGGTGGCGGGCGCCCGCCCGGCCCTACCGGTGGTGCCGGCGGGAACCACAAAGGGCAGGATGGGTATCGGAATCAGTGAGTGGGGAACGACCGCGCGGGCGGCCGAGCTTCCTGGTTCCGGGAGGGAAACGCGGGTGTCGAGGGGACTGCGGCGGGCACTCGGGGTGGCGTTGGCCGCCGCCGCGCTGATGGCCGGGCTCGGAGCCTGCGGTTCAGGCGGAAACGCGACGGACACCTCCGCCGACGTCACGCTGAACCGCGGGCAGGAATCGTCCGTTCCGTTCAGGACCAGTGCGGATGGTGAGGTGTTGCTGGATCTCACCACCGCCGCGCCGGGGGTGTCCTGGGAAACTCCGGGCAGTGAATCGGCGGTGGTGTCGCTGTTCGTTGACAACACCTACGCCACGGATGTGGTCATCCCCGCGTCGTTCCCGATCAGGCGGAGCCTGGCGCTCGGGCATCTCGCCGCCGGTGGTCACACCCTGCGGGCCAGCTTCGCCGGCGACCGCTCACCGCGCGGCGCGGCCTCAGCCCGTCTGCGCGCGCTGACCTTCCGCACGGTCACCCCGCAGGAGCCGGGCTACCAGGCGCTGGCCCACGCGCCGGTGATCTACGGCCGCGCCACGCCGCTGGGGGCGGGCGCCGCCCCCAACCCCCTCGCCGGCGGCCCGTTCCAGAACGCGGTCACCGACACCCCGCTGGTCGCCTTCCACACCGAGGCACCGACCCCGATCACCGGGCACCGGCTGCTGACCTACTCGGTCGTCTGGAGCAACGAGGACGGCGGCACGTCCACCCCGGCGCTCATGGCCCAGTGGGGCCGCACGACCGACATCGAGTGGGCCTATCAGGTGGAGATCGACGCGGCGGGCAACGCGATCCCCGGCAGCGCCGTGATCCAGGCGCCCGAGCACGCCATCACCGCCTTCAACGGACGCTTCGAAGGCACCCACGCGGTGCTCGGCACCTGCTCGGACAACAACGGGATGTGCTCGAACCCGGACGGCCGGATGCGTTTCGCCCTGTCCACGGCCGACGCGCTCGACCCGAACGCCGACGCCCGCGAGCGCGAGATGGACGCCAACCCGTGGACGTACTGGGTGATGTCCCAGGAGGTCGCGCGGGAGGGCAAGGTCGACGACGAGAAGGCGCCGAACTCCGCCACGAAGATCAGCAACCCGCGCAACTACCTGTACCTGCTCATCCGCAAGTCCACGGTCGGCCCGGCGAACACCGACACGAGCTGGGTCGGCCTGTCCGTCGGAGTCCGGTTGTCCGGCAGCGGCCAGACCTACCGGTCGAGCAAGATCTACCCGGCCTGGGCGATCCAGCGGGACGCGCCGGCCGCGACCGCCGTCGAGCTGCCCCCCGGCACGGTCGCCGAGGACATCTCGACGATCGAGGCGACCCGGACCGTCGGCGCGGGCGGCGACCGCGGCGCCCGCATCCAGGTGGACTCGATCGAGCGCGCGTTCCTGCTCGGCCCGAACTACCAGCCCCAGCCGTCGTTCCTGTTCACCCCGGCCAAGGCCACGCTGAGCGCGGCGGCGCCCACTGCCGTGCTCTACCGCCGGCCCACCGGCCCCTCCTGACGCGGCGCCCCGGCAGGCGGGACCACCAACGTGGCCCACCGCCCCCGCCGGGGTACCGGCGGGGGCGGGCGCCCCGGCGGGCTCGCTGGTAAAGCGCGTGCCAGCGCGAGGGCTGGCCCCCCCCCCCCCGGGGCCCCCCCCGGGCCCCCGCCGGCGGCGTTCTTCTGTTACCAGGGTATGAAGTGGACTTCCTTGCTCGGAGGACTCC
>NZ_JALKFU020001004.1 GCF_023242965.2 Frankia sp. AgKG'84/4 | reverse complement strand
CGGGTCGGCCGGGCCCGGGTCGGCGGGGTCGAGGTCGGCCGGGCCGGGCTCGGCCTCGGTCCGTGCGGAGTCGGCCGGAGTGGTCAGCTTCCCACCGCCGGGGCCGTGGTGGTGCCGCCACGGGCGGCCGTCGCGCGGGCCGTGGCGACCCGGTGGGCGCGGTCCACGGCCGGCTGTCCCTCACGGCCCAGCCAGTCGATGATCAGCCGAGCGGTCCGGTCCGGTGCCTCGATCATCGGGATGTGGCCGAGGCCCTCGAGGATCTCCACCCGCCAGTCCGGCCGCTGGGCGGCGACGTGGTGGGCGACGCCGACGGGAATCAGCCGGTCGGCGGTGCCGTGCAGCATCAGCGTCGGCTGCGGCACCGTGCGGACCATGTGCGCGAGCGGCCCGGCGTGCAGCAGCGACCAGACGACCGAGCGGGCGGCGCCGACGAAGGCGTGGTCGGCCCCGGGCAGGTCGCCGCGTTCCCGCTGGCCGCGCTCGAGCGCGACAACGGCGGGCTCCGGTACGCGCCCCGGGTCGGCGCACAGCCGTCGCAGGTTGTCGTCGACGAGTTCCCGGGGGCTGCGGCGGGCGCGGCGGCGGGCCATGACGGTCGCGCCGAGGTGGGGAACGAACAGACCGGCGAACAGCCGGGTGATCTCAGGGTCGGGCCACACCCCGCGCGGACGGGGCAGCGCCGGGTCGACCAGGATCATCCCGGCGACTGAGGCGGGCCGCAGGGACGCCTGCATGACGCTGATCATGCCGCCCATCGAGTTGCCGATGAGGATCGGCGGGACGTCGAGGACCTCGGTGAGGAACCGGTCGAGCAGCCGCCGGTTCGCCTGGACGTCGGTGCCCCGCCCGGCCGCCGGTGTCCGGCCGTGCCCGGCGAGGTCGACGGCCATCACCCGGTACCGCGGGGTGAGCAGCGGGGCGAGCAGCAGCCAGTTCAGCCAGGACCCGCCGAGCCCGTGCACGCACAGCAGCAGCGGAGCGCCGCTCGGGCCGCCGAAGTCGACGACATGCACCGGGCCGTCGAGCTGCGCCCAGGACGAGCGGTGGGTGTCGCCCGCCGCGGTCGCGGCCGCTGGTGTTCCGGCTGGCGCGGCTGGGTGCGGCAGCGAGTCGGGGCTGGTCATCCTCTGACCGTATGACCGCTATCGGGGTGGCGTCGTCGTGAGCGGCGAGGGCGGTCGGTCCGTCAGCCCGTCGTCCACCGAGCGTCCGCGGATGGTGGCATGTCGTGACCGCCAGCGGGATGGCGGGGAGCCGCGGGGCGCAAGGTCGGCCGCCCGCGGGCGGCCGACCCGGATGGTCCTGACCCGTCGAGGGTCACAGGGACCGCGATACTCCGAGACGCAGCCGCTTGGGGTTCGCGACCGGACCGAACGAGAGCTGCTCGTCGGCCGAGTCCGCGGCCTGGGTCCCATCGGCGGCGCCGACGGGCGCCTCCAGCGATCCTGCTCCGGACAGGCCGGCGGTCAGGGTGGTGGGCTGGTCGTGCTCCATGCACACGCTCCTTCCAGTGATGTGTCGACACCTGTCCCTAAAACGGTATCCAGGGGACGGCACACGCAAAGACTCCGGTGGTCCTGCTCACACCACGCATCCGGACAGTGCCCTCACCAACCGTCGGATGAGGCAGGTTGAGGGCGCTGCGGACAGCCGTCGTGATGGGCTGGCAGGTCGTGGCCCCTGTGGTGGAGTCATGGGTCCGTGGCGGCCGGACACGGCCCCGGCGGCGTGGTGGACGGCGCCGCCAGGGCCGTGCAACAGCAGCTGCCGCCCGCCCGGCGGAACCGGGCGGACGGCAGCGGGTGAATCAGGTGGATCAGGCGCTCGGCGCGACCGGAGCCGCGGCC
>NZ_JALKFU020001003.1 GCF_023242965.2 Frankia sp. AgKG'84/4 | reverse complement strand
GCTCGGCCGCTACCTGCGCACCGTCGGCCACCTACGGCCCGGTCAGGTCGCGACCCGCGCCCGCCTGCGCGGTCAGCGGGCCGTGCTCGGCCGCTCACCCCGACTCGCCGGGATGATCCTCGGCGGCCCGCCGCTGCCCGGGCACTGGCCCGCGTCCTTCGTCCCCGTCGACGCCTCGTGCCCGCCGGAGCCGGTGCGCGCCGACGACCTCACCGCCGGGCGGATCACCCTGCTCGGCCACACCCGCGAGCTGGCCGGCACCACCGAAGCGGCGGCGAGCGACGACCCGGCCCACTGGGACTGGGAGCAGACCCAGGCTCCGCTGCTGTGGCGCTACCACCTGCACTACTGGGACTGGGCCTGGACGATGGTGGCCGACGGCGAGCAGGGCCGCGACCTGCTCGCCCGCCTGTACCTGGGCTGGCGCGCCGCGGTGCCCGTCGGGCACCCGGTGGCCTGGTCGCCCTACGTGACATCGCTGCGCGCCTGGACGCTGTGCGCACTGGCACCGGCGCTCGGGACCGACAGCGAGGCCGGCGGGGCGCTGCGCGCCGACCTGGCCGCGCACAGGCGTTTCCTGCGGATCCATCGGGAGACCGACGTCGGCGGCAACCACCTGATCAAGAACCTCAAGGCCGAGGTCGGCCTCGCGGTGGCCGCGCGGGACCCGTCGGAGCTGGCCGACCGGGTCCGGGCCCTGACGCGGGAGGCCGACCGCCAGATCCTCGGAGACGGCGGCCATCAGGAACGTGCCCCCGCGTACCACTGCCAGGTACTCGCCGACCTGGGCGACGTCGGCGCCCTGCTCACGGCGCTCGGCCAGCCGGTGCCCGCCGAACTCGCCGACGCCGTCGACCGGATGCGCGCCTGGCTCGCCGCGGTACTGGCCCCGGACGGCTCGGTGCCGCTGCTCAACGATGGCTTCCCCGTCCGCGAGGAGCTGGTCCGCCGCCTGCTGCCCGCCATACCCGTCCAGCACGACACCGCCCCCACCGCCGCGACCGCCGCGACCGCAGCCAGCGGGCTGCTGCTGGCCGAGAGCGGGCTCGCCGTGCTCACCGCGGGCGGCTGGCGGCTGCTCGCCGACGTCGGCCTGCCCTGCCCGGGAACGCTGCCGGCGCACGCGCACGCCGACACGCTCGGATTTCTGCTGTGGCACGACGGCCAGCCGCTGCTCGTGGACACCGCGACCTCGACCTACGCACCCGGCCCCTGCCGCGACCACGAACGCGGCACCGCCGCGCACTCGACCGTCACCGTCGACGGCGAGAACTCGACCGAGGTGTGGGGGGCCTTCCGCGCCGGCCGGCGCGCCCGCCCGACCCTGCTGTCGATGCGCCACCTCGCCGCCGGTGTCGCCCTCACCGCCGCGCACGACGGCTACCGTCACCTCACCGGCGCCCCGCGGCACCGCCGCACCTGGCGGCTCGACCCGGGCGGCCTTGTGGTCGACGACCGGATCAGCGGCCGCGGCCGGCACGGGCTGACGGTGCGCCTGCACTTCGCACCCGGCGTCGCGGTGACCACGGCCGAACCCGACGCCGACGGCGCCGCTACCGAAGCCATCGCTACCGACGGCGCCGCGCCTGGCCTGGTCGTCACCATTCCCGGGGGGCAGCGGTTCCGTCTCGTCACTGACCTGCCGGGCCGGTGGGAGGTCCAGGACACACCCCGGGCCACGGGCTGGGAGCGTACGGTCCGGGCGCCGACGGCCGAACTCCGGCTGGACGCCGAGCTGCCCGTCACGCTGCGCACCACGCTCACCGTCGGTGCCGCCGACCCGCGGACCGCTGGGCGGGCCCCGCGGACCACCGCCGTCAGTGCCGGTCGCTAGACCGCGCCCCGGCGAGC
>NZ_JALKFU020001002.1 GCF_023242965.2 Frankia sp. AgKG'84/4 | reverse complement strand
CACCCCCCTCGCCGCCGGGCTGCGCCGCGCCGGTGAGGTGCTGCGCGCGCAGCGACGCCGCGACCCGACCCGACGCGCCCTGCTCGTCCTGGTCACCGACGGACGCGCCACCGCCGGCGAGGACCCCCTGCCCATCGCCCACGCCCTGCGCCGCACCGCCACCGGCCGCGGTGCCCACACACTGAGCAGCGTCGTCGTCGACTGCGAAAGCGGCCCGCTGCGTCTGGGCCTGGCCGCCCGCCTCGCCGATGCCCTCGGCGCACCCACGATCGGACTCGACGCCCTCGGGCAGCTCCACCCCCGCCCGGCAGCCACCCGGCCAGCGACCACCCCCGCGCCACGCACCACCCTCGCGACCAGCGGGAAGGGTGACAGGCGATGACACCGCAGGGACAGCCCACCAGCGTCCCCGAGGACGGCCTCACCACCCGCCAGCGCCGCGACCAGCCACTGCTAATGGTCCACACCGGCGACGGCAAGGGAAAATCCACCGCCGCGTTCGGCCTGGCGCTGCGCGCCTGGGCGCAGGGCTGGCCCGTCGGCGTCTTCCAGTTCGTCAAATCCGCGAAATGGCGCATCGGTGAGGAACAGGCCCTGACCGTCCTCGGCGACTCCGATCAGGGCGGCACCGTCACCTGGCATCGGATGGGCGCCGGGTGGAGCTGGCTCCAGAGCCGTGTCGACCCCCAGGGCGATCCCGCCGCCGCGGCCGCCGAAGGCTGGGCGCAGATCCGCCGCGACCTGGCCGCGCAGACCTACCGGCTCTACGTCCTCGACGAGATGACCTACCCGCTGCGCTGGGGCTGGCTCGACCTCGACGAGGTCGTGTCCACCCTGAGCACCCGCCCCGGCCGCCAGCATGTCGTCATCACCGGCCGCGGCGCCCCGCCGGCGCTGCTGGAGATCGCCGACCTCGTCACCGAGATGACGAAGATCCGCCATCCCATGGACGCCGGGCAGAAAGGGCAGCGAGGCATCGAATGGTGAGCCCCCCCACCAGCCCCACCGGCCGGTCGCAGCGCCTGGAACTACCCCGGCTCGTGCTGGCCGCGCCCACCAGCGGCGCCGGGAAGACGACCGTCGCCACCGGGCTCATGGCCGCGCTACGCGCCCGCGGCCTGCGGGTCAGCCCCCACAAGGTCGGCCCCGACTACATCGACCCCAGCTACCATGCGCTGGCCACCGGCCGACCCGGACGCAACCTCGACGCCGTGCTCTGCGGACCCGACCGCCTCGCGCCCCTGTTCGCCCACGGCGCCCGCGGCGCGGACATCGCCGTCGTCGAAGGCGTCATGGGCCTGTTCGACGGCGTCGCCCACCCCGAGCCGGGCCAGGACGCCGACCACGCCTCCACCGCCCACATCGCCCGGCTGCTGCACGCCCCCGTCGTCCTCGTCGTCGACGCCTCCGGCGCGTCGCGGTCCATCGCCGCACTCGTCACCGGGTTCCGCTCGTTCGACCCGCGGGTCCACCTCGCCGGAGTCATCCTCAACCGGGTCGCCACCCCCCGCCACCGCGCGCTGCTCACCGACGCCCTCACCGACATCGCCATGCCCGTGTTCGGCGCCGTCCCCCGCGACCCCGGCGTGCACACCCCCTCCCGTCATCTCGGACTGGTACCCGCCGCCGAACGCCGCCGCGACGCCCTCGACGCCGTGGACCGCCTCGGTGAGCTCATCACCGGCACCTGCGACCTCGACGCGCTGATCCGCCTCGCCCGCGCCGCGCCAGCGCTGCGCAGCACCGTCTGGAACCCCCACACCGCCCTGACCCCCACCAGCCCCCCGAACACCGACGTGGACGTGACCCCGCAGACGGCGCCGGTGAGCGCCGCACCGCCCACGCCCGCCCCCCGGC
>NZ_JALKFU020001001.1 GCF_023242965.2 Frankia sp. AgKG'84/4 | reverse complement strand
GGAGCCGGGCGGGCATGGGTTCGGCGCCGGTCCCCGCCCGGCGGGCGGCACGGCGCGGCGCGGTCAGGTACACGGCGAGGACGGCCAGCGCCGCGACGTCCCCGAGCAGGCGGACGGGTAGGGGTCCGAAGGCGGCGAGCGAGAGCGCGACCACGGCGAGGGAGGTGACCCCGACGAGGCCGGTCACCTTCGGATGGGACCAGCCGGCGATGGTGAGCCGCTGGTAGGCGTGGGAGCGGTGGGCGGTGTGCCAGCGCTCGCCGCCGCGGATCCGCCGGATCAGCGTCACCGTCGTGTCCGCCAGGTACAGGGCGCTCGGCGCGAGCGCCGCCTCCGGTGGGACGCCGGCGAGGACCGCCTGCGCGGTGAGGACGGCGAGGACGGCGCCGAGGGTGTAGCTCCCGACGTCGCCGAGGAACACCCGGGCCCGCGGGAAGTTGAACGGCAGGAAGCCGAGCGCGGCGGCGGCGACGATCACCCCGCCGGCGCTGACGGTGGGCGCGTCGCGGGCGGCGCCGAGCGCGGCCAGGGTCGCGCCGGAGAGTACCGCGGTCAGGGCCGAGATGCCGTTGATGCCGTCCATGAAGTTGAAGGCGTTGACGTAGCCCGTGATCCAGACGGGGGCGGCCACGCAGACGAGCAGCACCATGAGCAGCCCGGGCGCGGGGTCACCGAGCACGGCGCCGAGCACGGTCATCGCCGCGACGGCGAACGACGCCGCGGTGTGCAGGGCCAGGCGTCGCATCGCGGTGACGCCGCCGACGTCCTCGGCCAGTCCGATCAGGCCGAACAGCGCGGTGGCCGCGGACAGCGGGAGCAGGTCGGGGACGTCGCCGGAGCCGCGGGCCAGCACGGTGGCGAGCACGCCGGCGAACAGGCCAAGGGCGACGGCGACGCCGCCCCCGCGCGGGGTCGGCGCGTGGTGCGACGAGCGGGCGTTGACCTCGTCGATGGCCGCGAGGCGGTGCATGGAGACGATGACGATCGGGGTTGCCGCCAGGGTGGCGAGGTAGGCGACGGCCGGCGCTGACAGCATGCCGTTCCTCCGGCTCAGACACGTCGGATGGAGAGCGAGCGGCGTTCATCGCTGAATGTAATGCATCAACTACACTCCGCGGCACGATGCGTGGTGCGGGTGTCCCGCCTACTTCCCGGAGGTTCGCGCGATGAAGCAGGTGGTGCAGGCCGCGTCCGGGGGAGCGGTGCGGGTCGTGGACGTGCCCGTGCCGATCATCGGCCCGACCGAGGTTCTGGTGGCGACGCAGGCGACCATCGTGTCCGCCGGCACCGAGCGGGCCGTCACCGCGCTGGCCCGCTCCGGGCTGATCGCCAAGGCCCGCGCCCGCCCCGACCTGGTCCGCAAGGTCGCGACGAAGGCCCGCACCGACGGCCTCGGGCCGGCCGTACGCACCGTGCGTGACCGGCTCGCCGAAGATGTCCCCTTGGGCTACAGCGGCTGCGGCCGGGTGGTCGAGGTGGGCGCCGCCGTCGAGGGCATCCGCCCGGGCGACCTCGTCGCCACCGGCGGTGCGGGGCGGGCCAACCACGCCGAGTTCCAGGCGGTGCCCGGGCTGCTGTGCGCCCGGGTGCCGGGCGGCGTCGATCCCGCCGCCGCCGCGTTCGCGACGATCGGTTCGATCGCCCTGCACGGGCTGCGCCTCGCCGAGGTCGGCCCGGGCTCGAAGGTGGCCGTCATCGGCCTCGGGCTCGTCGGTCAGCTCGCGGCCCGCCTCGCGCTGGCCAGTGGCTGCGACGTGGCCGGCATCGACGTGGCCGAGCTGCCGCTGGCGGCGGCGCGCGCTGCCGGGATCCGGGCCTTTGAGGAGGCCGGCGAGGCCACCACCGCGGCCATGCGCGGGT
>NZ_JALKFU020001000.1 GCF_023242965.2 Frankia sp. AgKG'84/4 | reverse complement strand
GGCCCGCACGCTGCCCCTGACCGACCTCGACGCGGACGGCCTCATCCGCTCGATCCGCGGCAGCGTCCTGCTCGTCGGCGGGTCCGGGGCGCCCGGAGCCGACACCGGGGCGCTGGCCGACCTGCTGCACCGCCTCGCCCGCCTCGCCGAGGAGGTACCGGGCATCGGCGAGGTCCTGCTCGACCCGGTGCTCGTGGGGCGCCGGGGCGTGGTGGTGCTGCATGCCGGCGTCCGCCTGCTGCCCGCGGACCCGCCCGGAGCGGCCGGTCCCGGCGGCCCGGTACGGTCGTCACCATGACCGCACGCCAGAGGATCGCGTTCCAGGGCGAGCCGGGGGCCAACTCCCACATCGCCTGCCGGGATGTCTATCCGGACTTCGAGGCGGCGCCCTACCAGACGTTCGACGAGTGCTTCTCGGCACTGGAGGACGGCACGGTCGACCTCGCGATGCTCCCCGTGGAGAACTCCACCGCGGGCCGGGTCGCCGACATCCACCTGCTGTTGCCGCGCCCAGCGGTGCACATCATCGGCGAGTACTTCCTGCCCGTGCGCCATCAGCTGCTTGCCGTGCCCGGCGCCACCCTCGACGAGGTCAAGACGGTGCACAGCCACCCGCAGGCGCTGGCGCAGTGCCGGGCGGCGCTGCGCGCGCTCGGGCTGGTCGCGGTGCCCGCCGCCGACACCGCGGGCGCGGCCAGGGAGATCGCCGAGGCGGCCGACCCGAGCCGCGCCGCGATCGCCTCGCGCCTCGCCGCCGAGGCCTATGGCCTGCAGGTGCTGCGCGCGGACCTGGAGGACGAGGAGCACAACACCACCCGATTCCTCATCCTCTCCACCGAGAACCTGCGCGCGGCCGCCGGGATCGGCCCGATCGTCACCACGTTCGTCTTCAAAGTGCACAACCGGCCGGCCGCGCTCTACAAGGCGCTCGGTGGTTTCGCGACGAACGGCGTCAACATGACAAAGCTGGAAAGCTACATGGTCAACGGGGAGTTCGTCGCCACCCAGTTCCTCTCCGACGTCGAGGGCAGCCCGGAGGATCCCGCCGTCGCGCGCGCGTTCGAGGAACTCTCCTTCTACGCCGACCACCGCATCCTCGGGGTGTACCGGGCGAGCCGTTACCGGGAGCGCGAACGCATGGGCACCGCGCCCCGGCGCTGACCGGCAGCACGGCACCGGTCCCACCACCAGGCCGGTCGCGCCTGTACTCATCCCCCGGGCTGGGAGGCCACATGCACGGCTCGCCGCCGACCGACGGCGCCTCGGGCGTGGACATCCGGCGCGCCGCCGATCGGGCGGTGACCCGAACGGACTGGCTGGACTCGCGCCATTCCTTCTCCTTCGGCGGGCACTACGACCCCGCCAACACCCACCACGGCGTGCTCCTCGTCCACAACGACGACGTCGTCGCGCCGGGACGCGGCTTCGACACCCATCCGCACCGGGACCTGGAAATCGTCACCTGGGTGCTGCGCGGCGCGCTGGCACACCAGGACTCCGCCGGCCAGGTGGGCGTGATCGGGCCTGGTCTCGCCCAGCGGATGAGCGCCGGGCGCGGCATCCTCCACGCGGAGCGCAACGCCGCCGTGGCGGGCGGCACCGCAGCGGGCGGCACCGCAGCGGCGGACGGCACCGGGGAGGAGGTCCGCTTCGTCCAGATGTGGGTCGCGCCGGACACCCGCGGTCTCGATCCCGGCTACGAGCAGGCCGAGATCGACGGGCGCCGGCTGGCGGCGGGCCTCGTTCCGATCGTCTCCGGGCTGGCCCACCACCACGCCACCGGCGCCGTCCGCATCGCGAACCGGTTCGCGGCCCTGCACGCCGCCCGGCTGCGCCCCGGGGCCAGCGTCGAGCTGCCGCGGGC
>NZ_JALKFU020000999.1 GCF_023242965.2 Frankia sp. AgKG'84/4 | reverse complement strand
GTCCCGCCTGCGGCGCCGCCCGCTGTCCCGCCTGCGGCGCCGCCCGCCGTCCCGCCTGCGGCGCCGCCCGCTGTCCCCCCGGTGATGCCCGCGGCCTGACGGCCTGACGGCCTGACGGCCTGACGGGGGCCCCGTTCCCGGCCGGGGCGGGGTGGCTCACCAGATCGTGTGCGGACAGTCATGTCGATGTCGGCTGCCGGCACCTCGGGTGAACAGTCGGATGCGGACGGATCGATGGGCCGCGGCGGGGACGCTCGCGCGGGGGACATTCCCGCGACCGACCGTCGCGAGAAACGGACATTCCGGCAACGGGCGGGTGCATCCCCAATGTGTGTCCGAGCGTTGGGTTTGGGGTGGTTGCCGGCTACCGCAGAGTGTCCACTATGGTCATCGACAGCACTTCTGTTCCGGACCGGGATCGACGTCCGGAATAAGGCGTGCTGATTTCGTGGAGTCCGAACAGTGTTAACCGTCGAGCCGAAGCGCCTAGTCCTGCCCCCGGTTCGACGTCCCCTCCGAGTTTGTGGGGCAGGCGCGGGAGACCCAAGGTCCCAAGCGGGCGGTCGCCATCGTCGGGCGCCGCCTGTGGGGGAGAGACCGGCGGTCGCGCGGCCAGGCCCGGGCCCCCCAGCCCGTGCACCGACAGCGCACTCGCGGACGCACAGGAAGGACACGTCTTGCCACGTCGTGGTATGGCCTGGCTTCCGGAGGACTGGGAACAGTTCGTCCGGAACCGTCAGCGCCCGCCGGCGCCCCGAGCATCCTCCGGCTCCGACGCGGTCCGCCGACGTACCACCGTTCCGCCTCGACGTGCGGCAACCATCGCCGCGTTCACCACCGGATCCATCGCCGTGTCGACGGCCGCGTTCGCCGCGACCGTGCCCAGCGGCGTCGACGGGACCGCGTCCCTCGACGCGAACTCGCCGACCCAGTCGTCCGTCCTCACCGGGCACACCGGCCGGGCCGACCTCACGACCTCGCGCACGATCGCCCCGCTGGCGACGGCGATCGCCGACCACGACCCGGTGTTCACAAACGTCTCCATCGCGGCCGACAAGAGCACCGTCGCGCCGAACACCCCGGTCGTGCTGACGGTGCGCGCGACCGAGGCGGACTCCGGCGCCCCGCTGGCGAACCAGGACGTCCGCATCGTCGTCGTCAACGGCCCGCAGTGGCAGACCTCCACCCGGCTGCACACCGACGCGAACGGCAACGCGCAGATCACCGCCCGGCTGCTGTCCACGACGACGATCACCGCGGTGTTCGACGGGTCGAGCGCGCTGCGTCCCTCACTGGCCGGCGCGGCGACCGTGACGATCGCCAGCCCGACCACGTCCGGAGGCGGCGCGGGGGGTGCCGGCGCCGGCATCGCGGCGGGCATCGACCAGGCGATCCCGAAGATCATCCCGGGCAGCTCGATCGGTGAGAAGGCCGTCTACCTGGCCTCGCTGAACAAGGGCAAGCCGTACGTGTGGGGGGCCGAGGGGCCGTACTCGTTCGACTGCTCCGGCCTGGTCCAGTACGTGTTCAAGCAGCTCGGCCGGTCACTGCCGCGCACCGCGCAGGGCCAGTACAACGTCTCCACCAAGGTGCCACAGGCCGGCAAGCAGCCCGGCGACCTGATCTTCTACGGCACCCCGGGCAACATCTACCACGTCGGCATCTACGCCGGGAACGGCTACATGTGGGCGGCCCCGCAGACCGGCGGCGTCGTGTCGCTGCGTCCCATCTACAGCTCCACCTACAAGGTCGGCCGCATCCACTGACCCGCACGTGACGAGCGCGCGGCCCGCCGGGCGCCAGCCGCGCGGACGCCTCGCCGCGTGACCAGTCCGCGTTGATCGGCCTGCCGGCCGGGATGGCTTGC
>NZ_JALKFU020000998.1 GCF_023242965.2 Frankia sp. AgKG'84/4 | reverse complement strand
CACGCGGGCAGCGCCGGATCCGCCGACGGGCGCGCGGCCGTCACCGAAGGCTACGCCGGTGGAGCGACCCGACGCCGCGGGCGCAACCGGGGCGTGTCGGCGTACCCGCACGCCGCACGCGGGTCCACGGGCGTCGCGCGGGCGACCCGATCGCCCTCAGCGACCCTCGAACTGGCGCACGAACGCCTCACGTTCGGCCGCGGCCCTGGCGACCAGGCGTTCGGCGCGGGCGAAGGCCTCGTCATCCAGGAACAACTCGGCGCAGTACCGGTCCACCAGGCCCGCGAGGGTGTGCAGGACAGCGCGTAGTTCCGCGGGTGAGGCGGCCATCCACGGCCAGGCATTCTCTCGCATTCCGTATACCGCGTGCAGAACGTCCTGGACGCTCAGGCCGCGCTGGCCGATAGCCGCGTCGGCGTCCCCGTTCCTCGGCCCGGAATCCGACTCCGACCACATCCCGACGCGGGCGCCCAGCGCCCAGCACGTCCACGGATCGCAGGCCACGTCCAGGATTCGGTGCGCGCCGCGGAATAGGACATGCCAGCAGGTCCTTTCCGCTACGAACAGCCCGTACTTCTCGGCCAGCGGTTCCAGAGTCTCCATCACCGCCTGGTCGAACCCGATGCCGGCGTGCCCCCCGCCGGCCGGCTCGCCGCGTTCGTACCGCAACCCCATGCACCTCGCCTTTCCGGCCGTTCGGGTGCCGTTAACGGCATTCCAGGTCGCTGGTCCGGTTCCTCCCACGGCACCGGCAGCACCCGCCGGGTGGCGCGCGCCGGGCCGGGCCAACGACACGGGGACCCGCGGTGAACTGTAGAAGAAAACAGCGGATCGAGTCGCGGGAATCGGGATGCTTGTCCACTGGACGTCGATTGTTGGCGTGGCGCCGCCGCGGTGCCACGGCGCCCGCGGCCGCGAATTCGGAAACGAACCCACAAACGGGTTCCCGAGGGCCGCGCCGGACAGCGGCGACAACGCCGTCGGATCCGCAGGTCAGCACCACGCCGGGCACCGTCCAGCGAGCCTCCCGGCGGGAGCGGGCAGCCTTTCCCGCCGACCGCGGCGGGACTCTGGTCCTCCCGATGGGCACACCACGGACGAGCGAGGGCGGACGCACGAAGGGGCTATCGCCACCCCACCCACAGATCACACATGGACCACGGTTGCCGACCCTGTGTGACAGGTCGCCAATCGGACAGCCAGCGGGTGGGGAACGGTGCTCGCGGGTCCGGGCGGCCTCGGTAGCATCGCCTCGATTCCGCGCCGCCGGCACCGCCCGGGCCTGCCAGCAGGGCAGATCCACCGGCGGACCGACACGGCGCGCACACCCGGTCCACCGGGTGTGCGCCTTCCCTGGGAGCACACGATGACATCGCCATGGCAACCGCAGGACCAGCCACAGGGCTACCAGGGCCAGCCCGGACCTGGTGAGGGCCAGCACGGCTACCCGCAGCAGGGCTATCCGCAGCAGGGCTATCCCGGTCCGGGCGGCTACCCGGGGCCGGCGGGGCAGCCCGGCTACCCGCCCGGCGCCCCGGGCTACCCGCCGCCCGGCTACGGCGCCCCGGCCCCGTTCGACCAGTCCGCTCCGTTCGGGCGCCACCCGATCACCGGCGAGGCGTACTCGGACAAGCAGAAGCTGACCGCCGGGCTGCTGCAGATCCTGCTCGGCGGCGTCGGCGCCGGCCGCTGGTATCTCGGCAACACCGGCATCGCGCTGGCCCAGCTGTTCACCTGCGGCGGCCTGGGCGTGTGGGCACTGATCGACGGCATCATGATGCTGACCGGCACCGTGCGGGACAAAAACGGCCGGCCGCTGCGTGACTGATCCGCCCGTCGCGCGGACCCGCGTCGGCGCCCTCCCCGCGGCGCTGGCCCGGCGC
>NZ_JALKFU020000084.1 GCF_023242965.2 Frankia sp. AgKG'84/4 | reverse complement strand
GTGGTGGATCCGCCCGACCGGCCAGCCGGTGTGTGCGCGGACCAGGTCGACGACGTCGGCCGCGGCCGCGGCGAGGTCGACGGCCCGGTGCGCCGCGACGGTCACCTGGTGCAGCAGGCGCAGCTCCGCGGAGCGGCCCTGGACGCGTTCGGCCATCTCGTTGTAGCGCCCCGCCAGCGAGCGCAGCTCGCCGACGCCGGTGACCCGGGCGCGGACGTCGGCCTCACCGGCAGCGATCCGAGCGGTCGCGGCGTCGAGTTCCGCGACCGGGCGCAGCACCGCCCGCCGCGTGACGGCGGCGAACACCGCCATCCCCGCGAGGAGCAGCAGCGCCGCCGAGATCGCGGCCGCGGACCAGGCGCGGGCGTGATCGGTCGCCCGCGCGGTCTCCCGGGCGGTGCGGGCATCGACGAGGGTCAGCACCCGTCCGATCGGCGCCATGATGGCGTCCTTGGCCCGCAGGTAGGACCCGTCGAAGAGCTTGTCCGTCGCCCGCTGGCGGTTGGCCGTGCCGCCCGCCGCTGCCAGGGCGAACGCCTGTTTCTCGACGGTGGCGAGGGCATCCGAGCGTGCCTTGGCGGTGGCGAGCAGGTCGAGTTCCGGGCCGGTGAACCCGGCCCGCGCGGCCAGGGTGGCGAAGGCGACCGGCGGACCGGACGGTGTGGGCCGCCGGCCGGTGTCGGTCACGACGTCCCAGTAGATGTTGTCGTAGTTCTGCGGTCTCGGCGCGGTGCCGTCCCGGATCGCCAGGATCTCCTGGAACCAGGTGCGGTACCGCGGCTGCCCGGTGACGACGTAGGTCCGCGCCATCCGGGTCAGGTCGTCGGAGGTCTGCCGCAGCTCGTAGGCCAGGCGCAGCGACTGCGACCGCCGGGCCTCCGCCGCGGCCGCCCGCCGCGTGCTGCTCTCCGCCTTCAGGCTGACGAGCAGCAGGACGGCCAGCAGCACCAGCCCGATGCCGATGCCGCAGCGGACCAGGCCGCGCAGCGACATCGGTCCGCGGTTCACGGGTGCTCGGGCCCGGCGCCGACGCGAGCCCGGGAGACCTCCGCGCGCAGCGCGGCGATCTCCGTGCGCAGGGCCGTCTCCCGGTCGGCGGCCGACCGGCTTGCCTGCAGGGACGCGCGCAGGCGGGCCCGGAGCATCGTCGAGCTGTACGGCTTGGGCAGGTAGTCGATGGCGCCCAGCTCGATGCAGCGCACCACGCTCTCCAGCTCCGGCACCGCCGACACCATGATCACCCCGACGGCGGCCAGGGCCGGGTCGTCCTTGATCTCGGCGAGAGTCGCATAGCCGTCGAGCACCGGCATGAGCAGGTCGAGCAGGACGAGGTCGAACCGGCGCGCACCGTGATCGGCGGCCCGCAGGACCTCCAGTGCCCGGTGGCCGTTCTCCGCCGTCTCCACCTCGTGGCCGAGCTGGGTCACCGCGGCCGCCAGCAGCGTGCGGTTGATCGCGGTGTCATCGACGACGAGGACGCGGCCCGGTCGATCCGCGGCCGGCTGCTCGTAGCCTCTCGTCGCGGCCTCGGCCCGGCCGGCGAGCGTCCTCGGCGGCCCGGACGAGGACATCACCGCGGACGAGGACTTCACCGCGGACGAGGACATCACCGCGGACGGGGCCAGGACCGGTGTGGGCGCCGGCTGCCAGGCGAGGACGGGATCCTGGCGCAGGACCGCCTGTTCCAGTTCGCGCAGCCGCACACCTGGCTCGAGTCCGAGCTCGTCGCGCAGCACCCGGCGGGTCTCGCGGTAGGTCGCGAGGGCGTCCACCTGCCGTCCGCACCGGTACAGCCCGAGCATCAGCTGCGCCCGCAGACGTTCCCGCAGCGGATGGCGCCGCACCCGCTGCGCCAGCTCCGCGACGAGCGCGACGTGTCGGCCGAGGGCGAGTTCCGCATCGATCCGGTCCTCGGTCGCTCCGAGGTGCAGCTCCGTCAGCCGGGCTGCCGCCGCGGCGATGAACGGGGTGAGCGGTACGTCAGCCAGGGCCGGCCCGAGCGGCATCTCCTCGGCCCGGCGCAGCTCCCGGGCCGCCCGCCCAGGTTGCCCGGCCTCGAGCGCCGCCCGGCCGCGCACGACCAGGTCGGCGAACGCGTGCGCGTCCACGGTGTCCGGATCAACGTCGAGCAGGTAGCCCGGGGATGCCGTGACCAGCACGGTCGCCGCCTCACCGCGGCAACGCCCCGGTTCGAGCGCCCGACGCAGCTGGGAGACGAACACCTGCACCGTGGCTGCCGCCCGTGCCGGGGGCTGCTGCGGCCACAGGTCGTCGATGAGCTGCTCGACCGACACGACCCGGCGGACCCGCAACAGCAACGAGGCGAGCACGGCACGATGTTTCGGCCCGCCGACGTCCACCGGCTCGCCATCCCGATACACCTCGACACGGCCGAGCAACCGGAACTCGAGACCTGGCATCCGTCGATGGTCACCAGCGGGTATTCACAACAGGTAAGCCAGAGATTACGTTCCCATGCCGGATTCCGCCGGCCCTCCTCGACGGGACGCGCCGACCAGCGCTGGATGGCGGCCGCGGGCCACGGCGACGCGAGGAACGCCGCGCGGATCGGCTCCCGGGCAGCGGTGTCAGACGCGCCGCGCGCCGGTCGGGGCGGATGCTCGTGCCTGTACCAGCCAGCAGGCGGCCGTGTAGCGGACCTCGGCGCCGTGCGCGTACCGTTCGAACGCGGCGCGGACGGCCGCGATGATCGGCGCCCGCTCCCGCTCGCCCAGGTCGTTCAGGACCATGCCGACGGGCCCGAACCTGGTGACGTACTCCAGCAGGGCCGATTCCGGAAAGACACACTCCAGGTCGACCGGCCGGATCTCGACCTCGTGCCAGCCGCTTTCATCGAGAATTCGGCTGACCCGTCGCGGGTCCGCGAAGGCGAACTGTCCCGGCGCGTCCGGCTCGCGGACGGGCAGGGGCGGCAGGAATGGTGCCGCCGCCTGCTCTGCCGTCGTCATGAACGGATTGTCCTCAGGACGGCGCCACGCGACGAAACGGAGTTCGGCGGCGTCCCGCGCGGCGCGCCGCAACGCCGTGAAAGCCCGCACGGGCTCACCGAAGAACATGACACCGAAACGCGAGATGATCGCGTCGAAGGTGGCCGGTTCGAAGGCGTGCTCCTGGACGTCGGCGCACAGGAAAGTGACCTCCGCGTGTTCCCGCTCGGCACGTTCGCGGGCGGCGGCGACCATCGGCTCGGAGAGGTCGATACCCGTGGCGCCGCCCGCCGGGCCGAGCCGGCGCGCGACGGCCAGCGTCGTCGCGCCCGTGCCGCAGCCCACGTCGAGCACCTGGGCGCCGTCCGCCACGCCGACGGAGCCGACGAGAAGGTCCTCGACGCGCTGGAACATCCCGTCCACCACGTCCCGCGCGTCGACCCAGGCCCGGCCGGCGGAGCCGTTCCACCGGTCGAACTGATCGTTGCCGGCCTGGCGCGCCGCATCCATGATCGTCTCCGTTCGCTACCTGTCAGGGTTGAGAGCGGAGCATGTCAGTTCATGTCGGCGTGAGGTCAACGGGACGTGCCTGCCTCAGGCGTTTCTGTCGCGCAGCGTGATGACGGACTCCAGGTAGGTGGAGGGCAGCGCGACGCCGTTGCCGTCGAGATTGCGGTTCCAGCGGCGAGCGAGGTCGTCGAGGTCGGCGGCCAGCGCCGTCTGACCGGCATCATCGAGCGCCTCGAACGCCGTCAGGGTCGGCCCGTACCAGCGGCGGAACGTCGCGGTGAACTCCCCTGGGGTGGCGAAGCGGAACACCGCGGTCCGCCGCACCGAGCGGATCTCCGCGGCGGCGGCCCCGAACAGCTCGTCCAGGTGCGCCTCGGTGCCCCACAGCAGCCCCGACCGCACGCCCTGCGGGGGCGGCACATGGCCGGAGATCGTCCGGAACATCTCGCCGATGAAGCCGTCCGGGGTCCAGGAGACCAGGCCGAGCACGCCGCCGGGGCGGGCGGCCCGGATCATCTCGGTGGCGGTGCGGACGTGGTCGGGCGCGAACATCGTGCCGAAGACCGACAGGACCGCGTCGAAGGACCCGTCCGGGACCGGCAGGTTCTCCGCGTCGCCGGCCTGGAACTCGACGTCCAGCCCCTCGATCGCCGCCCTTTCCCGGGCCCGGGCGAGCAGCTCGGGCACATAGTCGATGCCCACGACGTGCGTGCCGGACCGGGCCGCGGCGATCGCCGCGTTGCCGGAGCCGCAGGCCACGTCCAGCACCCGCTGGCCGGGGCGCAGGTCGACCGCCTCGGCCAACAGTTCGCTCTGCAGCACGATCCGAGTGGCGATCACCGAGTAGTCGCCGCTGGACCAGGTCTTCTGCTGCTTGTTCTTGACGGCGGCCAGATCCGGTCCGGACGTCGTCGTCGTGCTGGGGGTCATGATCTGTTCTCCTTCGGTGGGGCGGCCCCCCGTCGGGGCCTGGAACGAGAGTCCGTCGATCACCACCTCGCCAACCAGTAGCGTTTCTGTACCTCGCCTGTCAGACGGCCGTCAGGGCCGGTACCAGATCTGTACTACCCAGCGGACGCCGGTGCGTGGTCCGATGTGGAGATGCCGATCCATTCGGACTACTGCCCCATCGCGCTGGGTGTCGAGATCCTCGGTGACCGCTGGACACCGCTGGTGATCCGCGAGCTCTCGGTCGGCGCCGAAGGGTTCAACGACATCCACCGCGGCCTGCCCCGCATGAGCCGCACCCTGCTCGCGCAGCGGCTGCGGGCGTTGGAGCGCCACGGCCTGATCAGCCGGGCACCGGCCGAGGCGGGCCGGCCCGGCCGGTACACCCTGACCGAGTCCGGCCAGGCGATCACGCCGATCATCTGGTCCCTCGGGCAGTGGGCCGCGGAATGGGTCTTCGACGACCCCGATGACGAGGACTGTGACGGGCTCTCGCTGGTGTGGCGGCTGCACCAGATCGCGGTCGCGGACCGCCTGCCGTTCGAGCGGACCCTGGTGCACATGATCCTCACCGGGCCGGGCGCCGCGGAGGCCTGGCTCGACGTCGAGGCGCCCGTGATGACGGTCTGCCGGGACGACCCTCGCCAGGACACCCACCTGAGGGTCACTGCGAACGCCCGCCAGATGCACCGGTGGCTGCTCGGCCGCGTGCCGTTCCGCGCGCTGAGCGACACCGGCGACGTCGAGGTCCACGGCCCGGCCCCGCTCGCCCGCGCGTTCCCAACCTGGTTCAACACCACGACCTTCGCCCCGGGCCTGCAGCGCGCCGACCGCCGCCGGACAGAGGCCGCCTCCGCCTGAGCCTCCGCCTCCGTCTCCGCCTGGCGCCGGTATGCCGGTGATGCACCGCCGTGTCCCGGTCCCCGGCGAGCATCGGGCTCCCCCGCCGCCCGGCGGGCGTTCAGCGCCGGGAGGTCGTGGGCAGCCTGTGGTCGGGGGTGAACGTGTCGTGGTGGACAGCACGTTGCTCGGCCCGCGGATGGACGTGGGCGATCCGGACCCCGCGGTGGTCGACCTGCTGGGCATCCTGCGGCGCACCTTGCGGATGGAGGTGGCCTGGCTGGGCCGGCTGACCGGGGATCTGCTCGTGATGCAGGTCCTTGACGGCGACGCCCAGACGTTCGGCCTGTCCCCCGGCGCCACCGTTCGCGCCGAAACAGGACTGTTCTCGCAGATCCTGCGCGGCACGGCCCCCGAGGTGATCCCCGACGTCCGCGCTGATCCACGTGTCACCCAGACGGCCGGGTCCTACGAGCTGGGTATCCGGTCCTATGCGGCGACGCCGGTTCTCGACGACGACGGAAACCTGTATGGCCTGGTCGGCTGCCTGGGATCGCGACCCCAGCCCGCACCGTCGCCGGCCGACCTACCGTTCCTGCGCCTGCTGGCGGCGTCGCTGCGCACCTCGGTACTCGATCTCCACCGGATGTGGGGCACGCGGGCCCAGCTCTTCCAGTCGATCCTCGACCTGATCGACAGCGGCGGCCCGCGGATCGTGTACCAACCCATCCGGGACCTTTCCGGCGGTACGGCCGTCGGCGTCGAGGCACTCTCCCGGTTCCCCGGCAGCTGCCACGGTCCGCAGTGGTGGTTCGCCGCCGCCCACAACGTGGGTCTCGGCGCCGACCTGGAACTGGCAGCGATCCGGCGGGCGCTTGGGGCGCTGACGGACCTGCCCCCCGGCGTCCTGCTCGGCGTCAACGCGTCGCCGACGACCATCACCGCCGAGCTCGTCGAACTCCTCACCGCCGTGCGGCCCGCCGGCAACCTCGTCCTCGAGATCACCGAGAACGAACAGCTGGGAGACAGCACACTCGACGACCATCTCGACGCTCTGCGCGCGAGCGGTGTGTACCTGGCCATCGACGATCTGGGGACCGGTTACAGCAGCCTCGAACACGTGATCCGGATCCGCCCCGACGTCATCAAAATCGACGCGTCGATCATCCAGGGCATCGATGACGACCCCGTCCGCCGCGCCGTCACCACCGGCATCGTCAGCATTGCCCGGGACCTCGGCGAATACGTCATCGCCGAAGGTGTAGAAACCTCCTCCCAACTGCGGGCCGTCGTCCAGGCAGGAATCCTGATGGGCCAGGGCTACCTCCTCGGCCGACCCGCACCCACCCTCGAGCTCCTCGACGCGTACCAGTTCGCCGGAACACCCCCGCGCTCACACTGATCCGGCTCCGTCAAGGTGGTACTGACGCCGTGGCATCGGCACCTACTGGTCTTTCCAGACATCTTCCATCGGTCGAACTTCTCCGTCCGATGATGGCGGGAATCGGCGCGTAGGTATTCCAGCGGGGTTCTCCGAAGCAATGCGGCGGGCCGGGACAATACCTGTTCATCCGCCGACCGGCACGGCCTTGCGGGGACTCCTGGGATAGCGTTTCCTCCGCACCTCCAAACCGCCGGAATGCCAGCAGGAAAGGGATCGATACATGAGCCAGCAGCAGCAGGAGCAGCAGCGTCGACAGATCGAGCAGCAGCTCCGCCAGAACTGGCAGCGACTGCGCTACCAGATTCTGGACCAGTTCGGTCAGGTCAGCACCTCTGACCTGGATTCCGCCGCCGGGGTCGACGACCTCATCGCGCGGATCGCCGACCGGACGAACCACAGCGAGCGTTACGTCGAGAACCGCCTGCGTGACCTCGCGGGTGTCGGCCCGGTCCAGGGCGGCCAGCCGCTCGGCGCCCGGTAGTACCGCTCCCCGACAAACACGTCGGTACGAACAGGAAAAGGGGGTGCCCGGCGGCCGCCGGGCACCCCCGCTGAGGAGCTCAATCAGGTTACTGCCGGGCCGGACTTCGTTTCCGGGTCTTCTTCGGGTCGAGTCGGCGCAGCAACAGTGAGATGATGCAGACATAGGCCACGGTGACCACCAGCCCGACACCGATGTCCATCGCGTAGTACCTGTTCGAATGGGTGAACAGCGGGTCCGGTTCAGGTGCGCGCGGATTGATCGGAACGGTCTGCCCGGCGATGGGCACACCATTGATGGTCTTCGGTCGCGGGACGCCGGCCCGGGTGATGGTGTTGAAGTCGGCGTCGGCCGCCATCGCCGCGAATCCCCATCGGGCCGGGGAGAGGACCGCGGCCTGCTCCAGCCCCACCTGGCCGCCGATGGGCACGATCCCGGCGGAGAACACCAGCTGGACCATCGTGACGATGACCAGCAGTGGCATCGTCTTGTCGGCGTTGTCCACGGACGCCGAGATGACGAGTCCGATCATGCCGGAGGCGAACGTCACCAGGAACACCGCGATCATGCACTCCAGGATCGTGTTGCCCAGCGCCAGGTGGTCCGGGGGCTGCCGACCGGCCAGGCCGATGATCGTGAACGGCACCACCTGCAGCACCGTGATGATGAACAGAACCAGGACCTTCGAGCCGACGTAGGCGGCCCTCGACAGGCCGATCGCGCGTTCTCGCTGGTAGATCGCCCGTTCCTTGACGATCTCCCGGACCGAGTTCGACATGCCCATGAAGCAGGCGCACAGCACCATGATCAGGAAGATGGTGGGGGCGTCCGAGTTCGGCGTGAACCTGTCCGGGCTGTCGAGGAAGTTCCCGTTGATCGCCCGTGGGATCGCGCCCAGCACGAACGGGAACGCGATCGCGAGCCGTAGGTAGCCCCGGTCCGACGCGATGACCGCCAGGGTGCGTCTGGTCAGCGTCACCAGCTGGGAGGGCACCGACTGCTGGCGGATGCTCGGCAGCTCCACCGGCGCCGGCCGCGCCGAGGGTGCCGTGACCGACGCGGGCACGTAGTGCCGGGACTGGCGGAAACGCGCCGCCGAGTCGGCGCCCGCGTTCTCCTGCAGGCGCAGGAACACCCAGGGGTAGCCCTGCTCGCCGAAGAACGGCAGCGCGTCCGCCGGCGGGCCGAAGTAGGCGACATGCCCGCCCGGAGCGAGCACCAGGACGTAGTCGCACAGGTCGAGCTGCGCCACGGAGTGGGTGACGACGATGACGGTGCGCCCGTCGTCGGCGAGCTTGCGCAGTGACTGCATGACCTGCAGGTCCATGCCCGGATCGAGGCCGGAGGTCGGCTCGTCCAGGTAGAGCAGGGTGGGCCGGGTGAGCAGCTCGAGTGCCACCGAGACCCGTTTGCGCTGGCCGCCGGAGAGCTTCGCGACGACGCTGCCGGCGTGCGGGGTGAGGTTCAGCTCGGCGAGGACCTCATCGATGCGCCGGGCCCGCTCCGCCGCGGTCACATCCGGTGGGAACCGCAGCTTCGCACCGAACTCCAACGCCTTTCGCACGGTCAGCGACGTGTGCAGGATGTCGTCCTGCGGCACGTAGCCGATCCGGCGGCGCAGCTCGTCGTATTCCGTGTAAAGGTCACGGCCGGCGTAGCGCACGGCGCCCTCGTCGGCGGGGCGGAAGCCGGTCAGTGCGCCCAGCAGCGTCGATTTCCCCGCGCCCGACGGGCCGACGACGCCGAGCAGCGCCCGCCCGGGCAGCCGGAACGTCATGTCGTGCAGGAGCTGCTTGTCACCGACACGGACATTGAGATGCTCGGCCTCGAAACTCACGTCGCCGGAGTCGAGGTACTCGACGAGCAGCTCGCCCTCGAGCTGGAACACGTGATGGCCGATGGCGATGATGTCACCCTGGCTCACCTGCGCGGTCTGCACGCGGCGGCCGTCGAGAAAGGTGCCGTTCGCCGACTCCATGTCGACGAGTTCGACCTCCACGCCGCGCACCGTCAGCGAGGCGTGATGGCGGGAGGCGAGCAGGTCGGCGATGACAATGTCGTTGCCGCGGGCCCGCCCGATCGTCATCGTCCCCTCGCGCAGCGGGTAGACCGTGCCGCGCTCGTGCTCCCGGTCCAGGCGGGGGTGCCCGGCGGGTTGCACCTGATCGTCCTCGGGGGTGTCATCCTCCCCGGCGACGTGATCCTCGCCGCGGGCCGGCGGCGGGATGGCCGGCCCCGGTGTGCGCGGCGGGGCGTAGCCGCTCTGGTGGGGCAGCATGGTCTGCTGGTCCGCGGCCCCGCCCGGCAGGGCGGCCGGCAGGGCGGCCAGCGAGGCCGGCTCGGCGAGTAGCACGACCTCGGGACCGGTCGGCGTGCCGAGCCGGAACCGCGTCTCGCCGCGCACCTCGACCGTGTTAAGCATCCGGCTGCCGCCGAGCCAGGTGCCGTTGGAGCTGACGTCCCGCACGGCCCAGCCCTGCGTGGTCTCCTCGATCATCAGATGCTGCCGGGAGACTCGGCCATCCGCGATCACATGGTCCGCGTTGCGGGCCCGGCCGATGATGAACCGCGGCTTGCCCGCGGCCACGCTCACCTGCCCGGCCTCGCTTGTCACCTTCAGTACTGCCGTAGACACGTGTCTCCCCCTCGGGACGAAACGCCGGCCGAACGCCGCCGCCGAGTTCCATCAGCGCATTCGGTCCCATGGTCGTCGCACAGGCCCAACCCGACGCCGAAGCGGAAAATAACCACTTCTTCTTCCTGAGCCAGTATGTCGTGGCGAACCTGAAGGACGATGACCTGGCGGCCCACGGCGACACCGACCACCCGAAAGAGCCCCCTCCTACTGGCACACCCGTGGCCGTGCGCGGCGACCGCCCGCCCCACGGCCGGTCCAGACCCGACACTCATCTCGCGCCCACCCATCGGGCCGGACCGATAAAGACGGAAGGAATGCCAGAAAGGACCCGAACCGCCATTCTCGCCACCTTCTTTCCCGGTCTCCCACGGACGTCGCGTGGATTCTCCGATACCGGATCGGTGGCCGGCGGCATTCAGCCCGTGCGGGGCGCGGGTTTCTGCCGGGCGGCATCAAGGGCCAGGGCGAGCAGCCGGTCAGCCTGCTCGCCGCTGTCGTCGCGCGCGGTGGTCAGAGCGATGCCGACGACGAGCGCGAGGAGATCCTCCGGACGCAGGTCGGCACGAACCGTTCCGGCGAGGCGTGCACGGTCGAGCAGGCCCGCCGCGGTCGCCGTGATCGTCTGGTGGCAGTCGGCCACCGACATCTCGAGCTCCTCGATCATGAAGGCGCCCGCGAGGCCCTGGTTGACGCGCGCGTGGTCGAGGAACAGGCGCAGCCAGGCCGCCAGGGCGGCGTCCGCCGGCTCGGTGGCCGACAGGTGGGCAGCGCGTAGGCACAGCCTCTCGATCCGGTCGGCGAGAACCGCGCGCAGAAGCTCGGCCCGGGACGGGAAGTGCCGGTAGAGGGTGCCCTGCCCGACGCCGGCGCGGCGCGCGATCTCCGCGAGGGACGTCTCGGGGCCGCCCTCGGCAAACGCCTCGTGCGCCACGGCGAGCAGGCGTTCGCGATTGCGACGGGCATCCGTGCGTGGGCCCCGCCGCGGGGGATCCCGCTCGACCATCGAACTCCTCGCCGTCTCTCACCGGACCCCCGCCTCGACAACCGGACAGGGTGTCCGTATGGTAGCCGACATCAAGCGGACAGGGTGTCCGCATAAAGGGGAGCACGGTGACACAGGATCCGCGCGAACAGCTCGGCCAGGTCGGTCTCTGGACCATGGCCCTCGACGCGCACCCGGCCGGCCTGGTCCGCGAGGCCGCGGCGGAGATCGAGGAGCTGGGCTACGGCGCCCTCTGGCACGGCGAGGCATTCGGTCGCGACACGGTGAGCCAGGCGTGGCTGCTGCTGTCGGCCACCCGGCGCCTCACGATCGCCGCCGGCATCGCCAACATCACGTTCCGCGACCCGGTCGCCATGGCGACCGCCACCCGCGCCCTCGGCGAGGCCCACCCCGGCCGCTACCTGCTCGGCCTCGGTGGCCACCGGGTGGACGACACGATCCACCAACTGGACGGCTACCCGATGCCGGCCGTAGGCAGAGCGGTCTCGACCATGACGGCCTATCTCGAGGCCATGGACGCGGTCCCCGCGCACAGCCCGCCCGCGCGACCGGCCCCACCCCGGGTCCTCGCCGCGCTGGGCCCGAAGATGCTGGCGCTGGCCGCCGAGCGGACCTGGGGCGCGCACCCCTATCTCGTGCCTGTCGCCCACACCCGGGCGGCCCGCCAGATCATGGGGCCGGTGGCGTTCCTCGGCGTCGAGCAGGCCGTCGTGCTCGACACCGACGCCGCCCGCGCCCGCGCGCTCGCCACCGCCCACGTCGGCGCTTACACCGCCATGGCGCCGCACCACCAGGCGAACCTGCGCCGCCTCGGCTTCGGCGACGCCGATCTCGCCGGCGCCCCCAGCCGGCGCCTCGTCGACGCGATCGTCGCCCACGGCGACCTCGACACCATCCGCGACCGGATCCGCGAGCACCTCGACGCCGGCGCGAACCACGTCTGCGTCCAGGTCCTCACCGCCGACCCCACCGAGCTGCCGACAGGCACCTGGCGCGAACTGGCACCAGCACTGCTCGGCCACTGACCCGGCAGTCGCGATCCGATTGCATGCGACCACAGGCGACCGCACTACCATCGGCCGCAGTCGCTTTGTCTCGATCCGCAGCCGGCTGGCCGGGAAGGCGACGTGGTCGGCGTAGGGGGACGTCCGGCATGGTCAATCTTTCGGGCGGCCGGACGACGGGCACTCTCGTCGGCGTAGCCAAGCCCGTGCCGAAAACCAGGCTCGCCCCGACCCGGCCGGGTGGCCGGTCCGTCTCGGAGTCCGCCGTGTTGTCGAACCGCGCCTCGCCGCCGCGATCCAGCACGACCCACCTCCGAACCAAGCGGCCCTGCGGATATGATCCGGGAATTGAACGGCGAGGAGCATTGACTGCACTCTGCCGACAAGCCGATCTTCGGGGCCAAGCCACATGACTAATCCCACCTCGCCGCCGACAGGCATCGCCGCTCCATCCCGGCAAGCCGCCAGAGCGCGGCTTAGGCGTTACTATCGATCCCGCGCAGCCTTTTCGGGCTTCATGCAGTGGATAATCGAGGTCGGCATACCCTGCGCAGCGCTAGTCATCATCTGCCTCGCTCTTTCGATCCAATTCTTCGGCCTCCTTCCTTCCTACCTTGCCCTGCTCGGAGGAGACGCTCCCTCCCACCCCTCGGGCCGAAAGACCCTGTGGCTAGTATCCCTTATTGGCTGGCTCCTCGTTCCCGCTGTGGTCGGTGGATTTGCCGGACACGTCATCTCAAGCCGCATCGAGGGATACACACATGTATCACCGGGCAGCTACAAGAAGAGATCGCTCAAGCAGAGAATTGCGCCACCATCACCGATACCCTGGCTGGGTAGCTACTACCTCGGCAGCGTCAGCGATCGCGACTTCGTCGATGTTTTCGTACGCAGGGCGCACCTGAACGATTGGCGGACCGCGCAGGACCACTGGGAGATCGCCGTATCCGACCTCATGAACACTACACAGTTTACCGAGAAGGATCGACGCGAGACCACACGATCCGCAGTCAGCGGCGCACAGATGATGCTTCGCCCCGGCGCCCTCCTCAATCGGTGTGCAATTTGCGATATTCGACTCTAGTTACTGGATCAAAGGGGGCCCTGGCGCATGGCAAAATCAAGGGATGCTAGGGAAATAATGCAATTCTTTCTAGGGAACGCATTTCCTGGCGCCACCGATGAGAGCCTTGAACATGTGTCGAGCCTCATGGTGCGTTGGGGGGCTGCGGGGGTCGGCTACAGAATGAGCCCCGAGCTGACGGTCCGACTTGTACAGGACTTGGCAAGAGATACCAGAACCCGCGTAGCACTCGATGTCGCAGAAGAACTCCAGGGCCGGGCGGCAGAAATACCGCGTTCCGACATCCCCTGGCGGCGGCGCGGCGAGTCAGAATGAGCATTGGCAAAATTTCAGTAACGTGTCACCGTTGCGGGTACCAATAGCATCCGGCGGCCGACTTGCCAATTTGGCAAGCAGAGTTGGGCTGCAGGCAGGCGACGGGCGACGATGACGGGGTGCCCAACGACATCGCGGCAGGACCGCCCACCTCCGACGTTCCCTCCGTCGCCGACGGCTACATCGGCGACCCGGCCGTGCGGGAGAAGTGGGATGGGCGCTACGGCGAGCGGGAACGGTTGTGGAGCGGCCAGCCCAACGGCGCGCTGGTCGCCGAGGTCGCCGGGCTGAGGCCGGGGCGGGCGCTGGACGTCGGCTGCGGGGAGGGCGCGGACGCCGTCTGGCTGGCGCGCGGCGGCTGGGACGTGACCGGGCTCGAGGTCTCGGGAGTCGCGCTGGAACGGGCGGCCGGCCACGCGCGCGACGCCGGGGTCACCATCGCCTGGGTGCACGCGGGTCTGGTGGAGGCGGCGTTCCCGGCCGGCTCCTTCGACCTGGTGTGCGCCCTCTACCCGGCGCTGCTGCGCACCCCCGACGCGGCGGCGGAGCGGGCGCTGCTCGACGCGGTCGCGCCCGGCGGGGTCCTGCTCGTCGTGCACCATGCCGGGATGGACACCCAGCCCGTGCACGACGACGGCTTCGACCCGGCCGACTACGTCTGGCCCAGGATGGTCGCCGCGCTGGCGGAGGTCGGCATCGACCTGGACGATGTGATCGAGACCCTGGAGGCTCAGGGTGTGCAGAAGTTC
>NZ_JALKFU020000997.1 GCF_023242965.2 Frankia sp. AgKG'84/4 | reverse complement strand
CCGCCGACGAGGCCGGCCACCCCGGAGCCGGCGGCGAACAGGCCGAGCAGCAGCCCGCCCAGGGCGGCCAGGCCCTGCTCCCGGGCGAAGGCGACCATGGACACGTCCAGGCCGCCGAAGGCGATGCCGATCGCGAAGACGATCGCGACCAGGGTACGGGTGTCGGCGCGGCGCATGATCCGTTCCTGCGCGGCGGTGCTCGCGGGGCGAGGGCCCGGGTCGGTGCGGCGCTGCGCGACGAGGCCCAGCACACCGACGGTGAGCAACGCCGCCGAGGCCAGCAGGCCGCCGGCGGGGGCGACGAGGGTGACCAGAGCCGTCACCAGGGTCGGGCCCAGGATGAAGACCAGCTCGTCGATGGCCGCCTCCAGGGCGAACGCCGTGGCCAGCAGGGGAGAGCCGGTCAGCAGCACGCTCCAGCGGGCCCGCGCGCAGCTGCCCACCGGCGGCAGCGTCCCGCCGGCGATCACCGCCGCACCGAACCACAGCGGACGCGGGGCACCCGACCACACGGCCCCCAGCAGCGCCGCCACCCCCACCAGGTGAGCGCCTAGGGCGGCGAGCAGCACCCGGGCCTGACCGTAGCGGTCCAGGGCGCGACCGATCCGTGGCGCACACGCCGCCTCACTGAGCGCCCCCACGGCGGCCACGGCGCCGCCGACCGCGTACGAGCCGGTGCGGTCCTGGACGAACAGAACCGTTCCCAGCGCGTGCATCGCGATGGGCAGCCGACCGACGAAGGCCGCGGGCAGGAAACGGACGGCGCCGGGGGTCGCCAGTGTCCGCCGGTAGAGGCTGCCGCTCGTGACCCCGGCCGGGTCGGTGGCGGGCGCGGCGAGGGGCGGCGGCGAGGACAGGTCGGACATGGCCGGCCAAGCGTGCCCCGCCGGGCCGCCGGATGCCAAGGGAATAGGCCCAGCTCAGCAGTGACGTTGGCGATGCGCGGCGGCGGTCAGTAGCCGCGTCGGTGCCGTGCGTTCGACGAGGCGCCGGTGCCGCGGATCCACCGGTGCTGCGGCACCCGACTGCCCGCGGCCGGACCGGCGGCCCGCAGCTGGCGGATGAACGGCGCGACCAGCAGCGCACCGACGACGAATCCGACGACGTGGGCGCCGTAGGCAACAGCCCCGCCGTCGGCCACTCCGACGCCGGTGAAATAGACGTACTGGAGGGCGAACCAGAAGCCGAGGACTATCCAGGCCGGCAACCAGAACGGCAGGAAGAAGAGAATACTGACCAGGCCGATGACCCGGGCTTTCGGGAACAGCATGAGGTAAGCACCGAGCACCCCGGCGACGGCGCCCGAGGCGCCGATAAGCGTGGTGGACGACCCGCTCTCGAAATAGGAGAACCCGTAGGTCGCCGCGTATCCGCAGACCAGGTAGAACACCAGGTAGAGCAGCCTGCCCATCCGGTCCTCGATATTGTTGCCGAAGACGCCGAGGAACAGCATGTTGCCGATCAGGTGCAGCCAGCTTCCGTGCAGGAACATCGCCGTCAACACGGACAGCACCGGAATCTTGCTGAAGCCGGCCGGGGACTGCGTGATGCAGCCCGGGTTGCCGGCCTGGTCCACCCCGATGTGCCCGGAGTTCACCGTCGCCAGCGGCGCGTTGTTGACCAGCTCGCGGGGAATCGCACCCCATTCCTGGAAAAAGCGCTGCTGTTGGCACACGTTCTTCGCCGGCGACGTCCCGATGCCGGCGACCGAGCTCACCACGGGCTCGAAGAACACGAAGATCACGACGTTGACCGCGATCAGCAGCCAGGTCATGAGCGGCCGGCGGCTCAGCGGGTTGATGTCGTGAATCGGGATGACCACGGTCACCATCCTGCCCGGCCGGCCTGCGGACAGCGCGGCCGGGCGGGCGCAGGGCCGGGCCGGGC
>NZ_JALKFU020000996.1 GCF_023242965.2 Frankia sp. AgKG'84/4 | reverse complement strand
CCCCCCCCCCCCCCCCCCCCCGCCCCCCCCCCCCCCCCCCCCCCCCCCCCCCCCCCCCCCCCCCCCCCCCCCCCCCCGCGCCAGCTCGGGCCCCTCGGTCCCGTCCGGCACCGCACCGGCCCCCGCGTCACCGTCCGCCTGGTGCCCTGCCACCGCGCCGCCGGCCACCGCGCCGCCGGGTACCGCACCGCCGATCAGGACCGGATCTCCGCGTCCGGCCGGCTGGCCCACGTCCGCGAGAAGACCTCCATCGGTGCCGGCGAAGGCCACCGTCCAGTCGACCGCCACGCCCCGGATCCAGGCCTCGGCCAGGGAGAGCAGGAACCGGCGAGGGCCGCCCTGATCGCGGCGCAGGGAGGCGAGGACCGCCGCGGGACCGCCGTGAGCATCCGGGGCCTCGACGATGTCCCGCAGGCTCCCGGTGAGCACGGGATGCGGGCTGATCTCGATGAAGGCAGCACCCGCGACCGTGGCATGGGCGGCCCCCGCCGCCTGGGCGAACCGCACCGGCTCCCGTAGGGATCGATACCAGTAGTCACCCGACAGCGCGTTCCCGTCGAGGACGGCCCCGGCCAGGCCGGAGTAGAAAGACAACCGCGCCGATCGGGGTGCGACCGGTGCCAGCTCGCGCAGCAGGCGGTCTCGGAGCCGCTCGATCTGGCCGGAGTGCGCGGCCAGGCCGACCGCGATCCGGCGCGCCCACACGCCCCGCTCCCCATATCCCGCGACAAGCCGGCGGACGCAGTCCGCGTCACCGGAGATCACGACGGTTGCCGGACCGTTGACCGCGGCGATTCCCACCCGGTCTCCCTCGGCGGCAAGATCGCGCCCGACCTCGGCCGCGGGCAGCGACACCAGGGCCATCTCGCCCTGACCGGCGAGGGTCTGCTGCGCCTGGCTCAGGCGTGCCGTGACCCGCGCGCCGTCGGCGAGGGAGAGGGCACCGGTCAGCCAGGCCGCTGCCGGCTCACCGATGCTGTGACCGATCGCGGCCACCGGTTCGACCCCGAACGCGCGCCACAGCCCGGCGAGCGCCACCATCACGGCGAACAACGCCGGTTGGACCACGTCCACCCGTTCCAGCGTCGGCGTCCCCGTACCAGCGGTGGAACGCAGGACGTCGAGGACCGAGTGGTCGGTGAACGGCGCCAGCGCCTCGGCCGCCGCCCGGACCGCCGCGTCGAAGGGGCTCCACACCGCCATGAGGTCCCTCGCCATTCCCGGCCACTGGGAACCCTGTCCAGGAAAGACGAACACGGGGCGCACCGCGTCGCCGGCCGGGCCGTGCACGACGCCCGGGACGCTCTCACCGCGGGCGAGTGCCTCCAGGCCGCGCAGGAAGTCGCCGCGGGTCGCGCCGAGGACGACGCCGCGGTAGGCCGACGGAGTCACCCGCGATGCCAGCGAGAATCCAATGTCCAGCGGACGCTTCCCGGTATCGGAGCGGTATTGCGCGCAAAGCTCGGCCGCCTGCATTCGCAGACCCGCCGGGCCAGCGGCCCCCAGAACCCACGGGATGACTCGGCGTGCCTCATCCACGCGAGAATCCCACAATTCTATCGACCCCGTCATCAGCATCCACTCAATGGAGTATTGGATCGGTTGGGCGACCGCGCGGTTCACCGGCGGCACATCATCGCGGCTCTTATCCTGATTGGCCGGCGACCAGCTCGACAACCCCTACCACCCGTACGGGCCGCAGCATAAATAGACGCTGTGATCTGAGAAGCAGGGGGCCGTAGGGGTACAGGTTCGCGACAGGTCGCGAAAGGCTTACCGACCCTTCCCGGGAACCGCGGGTCCGGTCGGGTTCCGCCGCTGCGCGCGACCGGCTGCGCCCTCGCCGCCCAGCGGCCTCTGCCCGCTCCCGCCAGGGCTCGGCGAGACCG
>NZ_JALKFU020000995.1 GCF_023242965.2 Frankia sp. AgKG'84/4 | reverse complement strand
CACCGCGGCGAACCTCGCCGGGTCCGCCGGGTCGGCCGGCAGCTGCAGCACGGACGTCCCGTGCTCGAAGGTGCCCTCGGCGGTCACCGCGAGGATCTCCGCGGCCCAGGCGCCGTCCTCGTCGCCGAGCACGGCGCGCAGGCCCGCCGGCGTCCACGCGTAGCTCGCCCCCTCCTCGGGCAGGGCCTTGGCCGCCGGGGCGCCCGGCGGGATGGCATCGGCGTCCAGCGCCGAGGCGAACCCGCCCTGCGGGGTGCGCAGGTCGGTGAGGAGGAACTCGGCGGTCTCCCGGACCACCCGCGCGGCCAGCGGGCTCTCCGTGGCCCGCCACAGATGCAGATAGACCCGCAGCAGCTGGGCGTTGTCGTACAACATCTTCTCGAAGTGCGGCACGGTCCAGGTGGCGTCGACGCTGTAGCGGGCGAAACCGCCGGCCAGCTGGTCGTACATGCCGCCGCGGGCCATCCGCTCGCAGGTGATGGTGACCATCTCCAGGCTGCGGGCGTCGCCGGTGCGCGCGGCGTGGCGCAGCAGCAGCTCGGCGGTCATCGACGGCGGGAACTTCGGCGCCCCGCCGAATCCGCCGTGCTGGGCGTCGAAGCGGGCCGACAGGCCGGCGACGGCCGTGTCGAGCAACGCGGGGGTGAGCTCGTCGGCGACGCCCGACGCCGGGTTCGCGGCCAGGCCGGCGACCGGGCCGCGCCGCGCCGCCTCGGCGAGCCGGCGGGCGATGTCGGCGCCCGACTCCTCAATCTCCTGGCGCCGCGTCTGCCAGGCGTCGACGACGGCTTCCATGACCTGGCGGAACGAGGCCATGCCTGGGCGCGCCCGCGGCGGGAAGTAGGTTCCGGCGAAGAACGGCTCGGCCGTCGGGGTGAGGAAGACCGTCATCGGCCAGCCGCCGTGCCCGGTGAGGGCGACGGTGACGTCCATGTAGACCGAGTCGACGTCGGGCCGTTCCTCGCGGTCAACCTTGATGTTGACGAAATGGTCGTTCATGTAGGCCGCGGTGAGGGTGTCCTCGAAGGACTCGTGCGCCATCACGTGGCACCAGTGGCAGGAGGCGTACCCCACCGAGAGCAGCACGGGCACGCCGCGACCGGCCGCCTCGGCGAAGGCCTCCGGGCTCCACGGCCACCAGTCGACCGGATTGTCGGCGTGTTGGAGCAGATAGGGAGACGTCTGCTGCGCGAGCTTGTTCGGCACCGGGCGACTCCTCGCGATCCACCTGTCCCCGGGCCCTGGCGGGCACCGGGTCCCCTGACATGCAACAAAGCGGCCGGTAGCTGACCGAATCCCGCGATGTTCGGCGCGCCTGGGCCCGGACCGGGCCCACGATCTCGACCGTCAGCGACCAGCGGGCGGGCCGGGCTGGACAGGCAGGTCCGGCCGGTCACCGTCGGCCGTCCCGGTTGCGTCCTCGGCCGAGATGGCGTCCGCCGGCGCGGTGGCGCCCTCGATGACCTTGCTGTTACCCGCCCTGCCGTCGATCACTTCGCCGTCGATCACCGGAGTCGAGCCGGCACCGAGGAACGCCGAGCGGCGCCGGACCGACTGGCGCGGGTCGATCGGATCCGTGCGCTCCGAGTCGACCCCGCGGAAGGTGCCACTGGCAACGTTCTCGCGCATCCGGCGCAGGCTCTTCGACATGAAGTAGAACACCCCCGCGCACGCCACCAGCATCCCGACGACGACGAGCAGGCCGAGGCCGCCGGCGCCGCCTTCCTTCGCGGCCAGCACGGAGCCGGCGAAGTCCCTGTTCACGCCTCACGTCCTCACACCCAGGCCACCACTGCGGTCCGAACCCGCCGCGACCGCGGCGGCGCGGACTCCGTAGCCGACCTTACGCCCACGCCGCGCCCGGGCCGCCCGGCTGGCGGGGCCGCGGAC
>NZ_JALKFU020000994.1 GCF_023242965.2 Frankia sp. AgKG'84/4 | reverse complement strand
GGTCGGGGGTCGCGCCGCGGACGCCGGGCGCCGCGGCCGCGGCGCCGCCAGCGTTCGCGTTCGCGTCCGGTGCGTCCCCGGTGCCCAGATAGGCCGCGAGTGCCACCGTGACCGCGGCGAGTTCGTCGGTGAGCCAGTCGCGCAGCGGGCCGGCGATCGTGTGCCGCCGGGACGGATCCAGGGGTAGTTCCACGCTGGCGAGGACAGGCAGGGACAGCGGCTCGTCGGTAGGCTGAGGAGCGCGCAGCACTCGGGCGACACCGTCCGGCCAGTCGCCGTCGGGAACCATCGCCCGGGCGGTGTAGCCGCTGCGGTTGCGCTCCTCGACGGGGCGGTCAGCGAGCAACCGGGTGGGAATCGTGCCGGTCCTGGCGATACCGCGCCACCGCTCGCCATTGAGGTCGGCGATCTCGAGCCGCTCCCAGGGCGCCGGGCCGTCCTGCGCGGCGCTGTCGCGGGGGGCCGTCCGAGGCTCGGCCAGGCCCGGGTCGCTGCGTTCGCCGTCCGGACCGCCGCGGACCCATCGGCAGGTGATCGTCCGTTTCTCGCCGTCGACGTCAATGGTGATGTCGCCGGGCCCGCCGAGGACCAGCGGCAGGGTCGGATCGAGGTCCGCGACCAGGCTCCGGGCCAGCTCCGCCGCTGCCGCGTCGCGCAGGGGCAGGCGAACCACGGTGTCGTGGCCGGGCGGCGGCGGTGGGGCGGTGATCGCGAACGGCAGCCGGAGGATCGGCGCGGCTCCGTCGCGGCGGGCGAGCTCCGCGGCCAGGCCCGTCGCCGGCCGGCCGGCCGTCTCGGCGAGCTCGGTCGTCGGATCGGATTTCGTTGCGTCGTCATTCGTTACGTCGCGTCGAGTTTTGTCGCCGACGTCCCGGTGATGTGGGTAGTCGAGAGTGGTCACGGCGTCGATGGCGGCGGTTCTCGACCAGGCGACCCCGGTCGCGGGTTCGCCGGCAGCGGCGGCGGAGACGATCGACGGCTCATCCGTCACCGCGAGGACGGCCGCGAACCCGGCCCCGAAGCGCCCGATCGCGGCGGTGTCCCGCTTGGCGGAGGCGCGCAGCGTGGACAGCGCCTCCACCCCGGCCGCGGACAGCGCCGCGCCCGTGTTGGCGACCTCCAGCAGGCCGCCGGGCCCGGCCCCCGGCGCGGTCGGGAGGGTGCGCAGGCGCACGTCGACCCGCGCCGGCACGCCGGCCTCGCGGGCTGCGTCGAGCGCGTTCTGCAGCAGCTCGACCACGAGACGGTCGCGGTAGGCGCCGAGCGCGGCATCCTCCTCGGCGTTCGCGTCCTCCCGGAAGCGGGCCGGCGAGGCGACCCACGAGTCGAGCACCCGCCGCCTGATCGCGTCGGCCCCGTATCTGTCGGTCTCATACCCGTCGGCCGCAGCGCGTGCGGTGGTCACTGACACGGCCCCATCCTCGTCCCCACCGGGCGGTCGGGACGGCACCGGATCCGCGCGGGCCGGTCGGGCCGGTGCAGGGCAGCGACCGACGTGACGCAGGCGGCCGGCAGGATGGAGCGATGGCTCCCCGAACCCGCCGGCGGGACGCCGCGGCGGCCGTGCCCGAACTCGCCGACGCCGTCCTGGCCCAGTGGCAGAAGATCGTCGACGTGGTCGACGGCCTGCCGGACGACGCGTTGGCCGCGCGCAGCGTGCTGCCCGGCTGGACCAGTGCCGACCTGGTCATGCAGGTCGTCAGGGCCGCGACGGCGGTCACGGAGGCCCTCGACGAGGTCCCGCCGGGCGCGGGCCCGGCCACCGCCGGCCCGCCCGCCCGCCCCATCCCGGCGACGGACTATCTGAGCGGAACCGGGGCGCGGGCGCGGCTCGGACGGGCTCGACGGAGTCGGCGGGGATCCGGCCGGCGGCGGCGTGCGCCTCCATGACCA
>NZ_JALKFU020000993.1 GCF_023242965.2 Frankia sp. AgKG'84/4 | reverse complement strand
CTCGTGCCCACCGATGGCCCGGCGGTCGTGGGGTCGGTGGCGGGTCCGGCGGGCCCACCGGTACTGGAGCACTCGGACCCGCCGTTGGACGGCGACCCTGCCCCCGGTGGGGTGTCGCCGCCGCCCGCGGACTCGGCCGGTGGCGGCGAGTCGGCGGCCGAGGTCGTCGTCCCGCTGCCGGCGGGCGGCTGGGCCGTGGTGGTGTCCGTGGTGGTCGTCGATCCAGCCGAGGTGTCGGTGCCCGGGGTCGCTGAGCCGTCGGTGGAGGCGGCCGGAACGACCTGGTCCCCGCCGCGGCCGGGCTGGGCGGAACCGGTGGTGGCCGGGCCCGCCGGCCCGCCGAGTCCGGTGGTCGCACCCGCGCCGACACAGAGCAGCAGCACGCCGAGGAAGACCATCGGCACCGCCGCTCGCCGCGGCCATGACCTGAAACGGCCAGCCGCTCGATGGCCAGTCATCCGTGCGCCCCCCCGGGTGCGACCGGCAACACGTCCGACATCGACCCGTCCCTGGGTCGGCCAAAACACGTGATGCGCGCCTGACGTGTGTGGCTGGCGTATGAGGCGGAAGCCCCACCCATACGACGATAGCTAGAATAACAGCCGGCTGACCGGACATCCGGAGTCGGGGGGAAGTCATGGATATCGCATTGCCGACCGAGGCACGCCCTAGAAAAAATATTCTGATAGCACCATGCTTGTTGGCGTGCCTTGGCTGGGTGTTGTTGTTCCCGGCGGCATCGTCGGCGCGGGCGGCCGATGGCGTGGAGCTTGCGGCCGATGGCGTGGAGCTTCAGGTGACCGTCGCCGGGCAGTCCCTCGGCAGCGGTGACCTGACCCTCGACGCCGGCTCGGTCGTCCGGGTCGTGGTTGGCATGCGCAACCTCACCCGATCGGACGTCCCCGTCGACTCGGTGCGCCTCAGTGGCACCGTGCTGGGTCTGACGTTCTTCGACTACGACACCCGGGTGCGGACCACCGTGCCGGCCCGCGGCGCGGCGAACTGGACGGTCGACCTCGACATCCGCGACCTCGACGGCCGGGCGACCGGGCTGCTGCCGATCGAGGTCGCGATCCGCGACACCGACCTGCGCACCGTCGCCAGCGCCGGCGGGACGGCGAACGTGCGCGGCTCGCTGTTCTCCATCTACGGCCTGTTCGGGCTCGGCCTGCTGGTCCTGATGGGGTTGCTGTGGGCGGTGGCGTTGCTGCCGCTGGGCCGTCATGCCGCGCCGGCGACCTGGTGGCAGCGTGGGTTGCGGTTCGTGCCCGCCGGCTGCGCGGTGGGCCTGTTCGGCGTGTTCGCGCTGTCCGCCACCAGGCTGGTGCCGCCCACGACCGTGACCGACGTGACGCTCACCCTCGTCGCCGCGGCCGCGTGCTTCGCCGCCGGAGCCCTGCTGCCCGGGATGGACTCCGCCCGCCGGGTCTGATCCGGCCGGGTCTGATTCCGCCGGGCGCGGCGGGCGCCGGGGGCGCGGGCCGCATCAGGTCGGATGGCCCGGCAGGGCGACGAGCTGGCGGCCGTCGTCGGTCATGACGAGCAGCCGGGAGAGCTCCGAGGGCGCGATGCCCGCGGTCCCGCGCACCTCGACACCCTCGTAACCGTGCTGGTAGTTCGCCGCCCAGCTCGCGGCGGTCTCCCGGCGCCCGTCCACCGCCTGGGCCACCAGGGCGCAGTGGCTGCCGGGCGGCACGTTCGCCAGCCGCAGCGTGAACGCCGTGCCGGCGGGGTCGGCGGTCATCCACACCCAGGCCTCGACCCTGCTGGTCGCGTCGGTCGCCGTGACCATCCGTCCGGGCGGTGTCGGCTCGACGCCCCCACCACCGGGACCGACCGCCGCGGTGATGCCGGCGGCGGCCGCGGCCACCCCGGCTGCGAGCGCGACCGCCC
>NZ_JALKFU020000992.1 GCF_023242965.2 Frankia sp. AgKG'84/4 | reverse complement strand
GGGCGATTACAATGGGGGTGGGAGACGGCAGGGGCGGTGACGCGAGGGGGGGGCCGGTATGGGCTGGGTCTTTTTTCTGGGGGGGGCCGGCGGGGGGGGGGGGGGGGCGGCCCCCCCCCCCCCCGGCCAGCGCGACGCCGAGCGCATCACCCACGAGTTCCAGTCCGAGTCCGAGCTCGAGTCCGAGCGCGAGCCCGACCCAGGCCACCCTGTCGGCCAGCGACGCGCGGGCCACGGTGACCAGCAAGGGCTACACCGCGGACCTGAGCACCTTTCAGGAGGGCCGCCGCCTCAACGTCGTGATCGGCACAGGCACGCCGAACGGCGACACCCCGACGCAGCTCGCCTTCGTCTTCGCCGACGGCCAGTTCCGCGGAACCGACACCAAGGACCCGAGCGCACACATCACCGTGTACCAGCAGAACGACGATCACAATGTCACGTTGCGCTACGACACCTACAACCCGGGCGAGGCGATCGGCTCGCCCTCCGGCCACGCCGACGTCCGTTTCCGCTGGACGGGGTCGAACTTCACCACGCTCGACCCGATCCCGGTCAACGACCCGGCGGCCTCCGGCAGCCGGCGGTAGTCACCGAAACGGGGTAGCTCGGCACGCCTACCCGCCCGGCCGGCCGCGTGCGGACCTTCACAGGCGTTACCGTCTTGGAGAACGTGCCCGGCGTGGCGGCCAAGGCGCCTCATCACATCCCGGCCGCCTGGACCGCGCGGCGGCGCGGTCGGGACAGCACCGATCCGAGGGAGTGACCATTTCGGCGCAGGTCGGGTGGTCCCGGTCGCGTACCGGGGCGCACCGTCGCGCGCTCGGATGTCGCCCCCCGGGCCGCCCCCGGCCCCCGGCGCGCGGCGGAGCACCGCGATGCTGACGCCGCTCGTCGACGACGACCCGCGCAGGGTCGGCCCGTTCGCCATCCACAACCGCATCGGCGCGGGTGGGATGGGCACGGTCTACCTGGGTTTCAACGCCGAGGGGCGGGCGGCCGCGGTGAAGGTGCCCGACGCCCGCTTCGCCGACGACCCCGAGTTCCGGGAGCGCTTCCGCCGGGAGGTCGCGGCCGCCCGCCGGGTGCACGGCCGGGCCGTCGCCGCGGTCCTCGACGCCGACCCGGAGGCCGCCTCCCCCTGGCTCGCCACCGAGTACGTCGAAGGCACCAGCCTCGCGGACGCGGTCCTGCGGCACGGGCGGATGGAGGAACGCCTCCTGCACGGCTTCGGGGTGGGCCTGGCGGACGCCCTGATGGCCATCCACGCCGTCGGGGTCGTGCACCGCGACCTCAAGCCGTCGAACATCCTGCTGGCCTGGGACGGCCCGAAGGTCATCGACTTCGGCATCGCCCGCGCCCTGGGGGCCCCCAGCCACACCCGCACCGGCATCCTCATCGGCACGCTCGCGTGGATGGCGCCCGAGCAGCTTCGCGGCGAGCGCGCCGGGCCGCCCGCCGACGTGTTCGCGTGGGGCGCCTGTGTGACGTACGCGGCCACCGGGCATCCGCCGTTCGCCTCGGAGGAGTCCGACGTCCTGACCCGGATGCGCGAGGACCGGCCGCCGGACATCGCCGGGGTGCCGGCCGCGCTCGTCCCGCTGGTGCGCGCGGCGCTCGCCCGCCGGCCGCAGGAGCGCCCGAGTGCCGCGGACCTCGTCCGCCGGCTCGTCTCGGATCCGCAGGTGATCACGCCGGCGGATGCGGACCGCGCCGCGGCGCACGCGTTGACCCCCTGGCAGTCCCGCCCGCCGGTGGCGCCGTCGGCCGCCCCATCGGCGCTCGATCCGGACCGGCCCGACCAGCCGACCCATCCGCTCGCACTGCGACCCACCCCGCCGCCCGGGGGCGACCGGTCCGTCGGCACCGTGCCCGTGCCGCGCTGGGCCCTGCCCGGGAC
>NZ_JALKFU020000991.1 GCF_023242965.2 Frankia sp. AgKG'84/4 | reverse complement strand
CCCGAGGGCAGCGCCGCCGCCGCCCGCAGCACGCCCGGCGCCAGCTCGTCCGCCAGGGCGGCGCAAACCGTCCCGGTCGGGTCGACGTCGGCCATGACGTCAGTGTGTCCCGATGTCGCAGCGGGGGTCGACGGTGGGTCCGCGCGCCCCGTGCTCGGCCGGGGCTCAGGCCCGCGCGGAGCCGGCGGCGGGACCGGCCGCGGAGCCGCCGGTCTCATCGGGTTCGGTGTCGTCGGGTTCGGTGTCCTCGGGTTCGGTGTCCTCGGGTTCGGTGTCGTCGGGCCGGCTGGGGGTGACGTAGCCGGTCTGGATCAGCTGGCTGCCGCGGCGCGTGCACAGCAGGGCGCGCCCGGGCGGCAGGTCGCGGGGTTTGACCCCGCCGAGCAGCGGGCCCTCCCCGCGCGGGCAGGACAGCGCGATGTCGGGGGTGTTGAGTTCCTGCAGGCGGCGCAGCAGCGGGTCCATCGACATGCGCATCAGCCCGGCTGCGGCGCGGGCGACGACGACGTGCAGGCCGATGTCGCCGCCCTGGGGTAGCAGCGGGACGAGCGGCGCCAGCGGGTTGTCGTGGCCGGTGAGCAGGTCGTAGTCGTCGATGAGGACGAACAGCAGCGGTCCGCTCCACCAGTCGCGTCGGCGCAGCCGGGCGGGGGTGATGTCGGGTCCGGGCAGGCGTGGGGTGAGTCCGCCGGCGGCGTCGCGGGCGGTGGCCTTCGTGCTGTCGGGGGAGACGGAGTAGCCCAGCCGGTAGGCGTCGGGGATCTCGTCGAACAGGCCGCGCCGGTAGTCCACCGCCATGATCTTCGCCTGCGCGGGGGTGTAGCGGGCGACGATCGCACGAGCGAGAAGGCGCAGCAGGTTCGTCTTGCCGCTCTCGTTGTCGCCGAGCAGCGTCAGATGGGCCTGCGCGGAGAAATCATGCCAGACCGGTTCGAAGCGGCTCTCGTCGACGCCGAGGGCGACCCGCAGCTCCCCGCGGTCGGGCGGGACGGGCAGGTCCTCGACGGGCAGCACCGCCGGCAGGGTGCGCACCGCCCGCACCCGCGGCCCGGGCCAGCAGTCGACGACGGAGTCGACGAGATGGCGGGTGCCGTGGGCGAGGTCATCGACGCTGGACCGGCCGTCGATGCGCGGCAGCGCGGCCATGAAGTGCAGCTTGGCGTCGGTGAGGCCACGGCCGGGTAGTTTCGGCACGGCGGCGGCGGCGCGCAGGTCGATGCCCGACTCGACCGGGTCACCGAGGCGCAGCTCCAGGCGGCTGCCGAGCTTGTCGCGCATCGAGTGGTGCACCTCCGACCAGCGCCCGGCGGTGAGCATGACGTGCAGGCCGTAGTTCAGGCCGCGGGCGGCGACCTCCCGGGCGGCCTCCTCGACGGCCTCGAAGTCCTGGCGCAGCACGAACCAGCCGTCAACGGCGAGGAACACCTCGCCGAACTCCTCGGGCGCGGCCCGACCGGCGGCGATGGCTTCCCGATAGGCGGCCATGCCGGACACGCCGAGCTCGGCGAAGCGCCGTTCCCGATCGCGCAGGATGGCGAGCAGCTCCGCGACGGTGCGCCCGACCCGGTCCGGGTCGTGGCGGCCGGTGACTCCGCCGACATGCGGCAGGTCGGCGATGCTCGCCAGCGAGCCGCCGCCGAAGTCGAGGCAGAAGAACTGCACCTCGCGCGGCGAATGGGTGAGCGCGAGCCCGGCGATGACGGAACGCAGCAGCGTGCTCTTGCCGCTCTGCGGGCCGCCGGCGATACCCAGATGCCCACCGCCGCCGCCGAGGTCGAGCACGAGCAGGTCCCGGACCTGCTCGAACGGCTTGTCGATGACGCCGACGGGCGTCCGCAGCCACCGCTGGTCGCCGCCCGCACCGGCGCCGCTGCCGCTGCCGGTGCCCTCCGGGTCGCCGG
>NZ_JALKFU020000990.1 GCF_023242965.2 Frankia sp. AgKG'84/4 | reverse complement strand
GTGCCGGGACCGCTTCGCGCGGCCGATGCCGCCGATCCCGCCGCGATCCGGCGCGGCGCCCGCGCCGGGCGGCCCAGCGAGGTCGAACAGGGTGCCGCCGCCGGTCAGCTCGTCCGGCTCGAACAGCCGGATGACGCCGTACTCGCCGTCGAAGCCGGCGTGGCGGATGACCTCACCGCGGCGCAGCCGCGTGATCGCCTCGACCAGTTCGGCGGACCCGGCCTCGGCGATGGCCGATGTCGGCACGTCGCCTAGAATCCCCAGCTCCGGGCCCAGCCTGGACACCAGCGAACTCACCTGGGCGGCGACCGCCTTGCTCTTCGGCCCGACGCCGAGGATCTCCCCGACGACCTCCGGCAGGGGCACCAGCGAGCTGACCGCGCCCGCCGTCGCCGGCCGCGTGCCGGGCGCGCGGTCCGCGAGGCCCTCGACCCGGTTGAGCACCCCGACCGTCAGCGGGCCGCCGCAGATCGGGCAGCGCCCGCCGACCTCACGGGTCTGCTCCGGAGTCAGGCAGACCCCGCACCTGCGGTGGCCGTCGAGGTGGTACTTGCCCTCCTCGGGGAAGAACTCGACCGTTCCCGCGAACCCGTCGCCGCCGCGCAGCGCGGCCTCGATGGCGAAGTAGTCCAGCTCGCAGTCGAACGCCGTCGCCTCCCGGCCGAGCATCGGCGGGGAGTGCGCGTCGGAGTTGCTCACCAGCCGATACCGGTCGAGGCCGGAGATCCGCCAGAACATCTCCGGGTCCGCGGACAGACCGGTCTCCAGGGCGAAGATTTCGTCGGCGAGGTCGGCGTAGCAGTCCTCGACCGCGTCGAATCCGGACTTCGAGCCCAGCACGGCGAACCAGGGCGTCCACACGTGCGCGGGCACCAGGTAGCAACCCGGCCCGCCGGCCAGGGTGATCTCCAGCAGGTCGCGGGAGTCCAGGCCGAGGATGGGCCGGCCATCGGCCGCCAGGTTGCCGATGCGGGCCAGCGCCGCGGTGATGGCGGCGGCGGCCTCGCGGGTCGGCGCGTATAGCAGGTGGTGAACCTTACGGGTCTTCTCGCCGCGCTTGTAGATCGTGGAGATCTCACTGGAGATCATGAAGCGGGTGGCCGTCCGACAGGAGGCCGGCAGCGTGCGCAGGACCTCGCGTTCGAGGTCGGGCCGCAGCCGGAACAGGCCGGGCTCGGCGGGAACGAGCTTCTCGGCGAGTTCCTGGGACCAGGCGGGATGGGTGAAGTCACCGGTGCCGACGACGGCGATGCCCTTGCGAGCCGCCCACCAGGCCAGGTGCTCCAGGTCGCAGTCGCGGCTGCAGGCCCGTGAGTACCGGGAGTGGATGTGCAAATCAGCATAGAACCGTGACATCACGGATGCGTATGTTGTCGCATCCGCCGCCGCCGTCCGTCATCGGCACGCCGACGCGGGAGAACCCGCCCCGACCAGGCCAACAGCAGGAACACAGGCGGACACCCGGTGTCCGGAGTCCGGCCAGACGGGCGGGGCATCGACCGGTGCGTGGACCGACCGTGGACACAGCGTGGGCCATCGGGACTGCCCCGGCCGCCGGCCGGAGCGGAACGCCGGTCATTATTCGTGGGCGAACCACGATGGCCCGGGTAGGAGAGAAGGCGGCGGATGGCGACCGACGAGCGGCCCCCCGAGCCCGCGGGCGACCCGCGGCGGACCCGCCCCGAGTCGCGGTGACGACCGGTTCCGAGGCCGACCTCGGCGACGAGCAGGCCCGCGCGGCGCTCGCCGACCGCTGTCACCGGCTGGTGCGCTTCCTCCAGGAACTCGCCGTGGGGCGCGGCGCCCGGGTGCGGACCGTCGACGAGCACCCACTCGTCCTCTGGCTGTCCGATCTGCCCGCCAGCGCCCAGCTCGCCGAGCACGCCGGGCCGGGCGAGGTCCTGCTG
>NZ_JALKFU020000989.1 GCF_023242965.2 Frankia sp. AgKG'84/4 | reverse complement strand
GCGATGGGCAGCACCGCGCGGTGGCGGCCGGCGAGCGCACCGACGGTCAGCTCGCGGCGCAGCTCGACGCCGATGGCGAGGAAGAACACCGAGAGCAGCCCGTCGGCGACCCAGTCGGCGAGTCGCATCCCGTCCAGGCGCAGCGCCGCCGGGCCGAGACCCGCCGGGGCGTCCCACACCGCGCGATACCCGCCGGGGGAGAGGTTCGCCCAGACCAGCGCCGCCACGGTGGCCGCGAGGAGCAGCAGCCCGCCCGCGGTCGCCGCCCGCAGAAACGCGGTGAACCCATCACGGGACGGCCATCGCCACGGCACCGCGGCGGGCGCGGGAACCGGCGCTCTGGGCGGGGGTGGACGTGACACCTGCCTGCTCCTTCTCAGGTGATGGAGCGTGGGCGAGCGGCGATGTTTCCGCCACAGAAGAATGTTAGCCCGCGGACCCTGCTGGCGCTGAGCCAACGGCAGCGGTCGTCCCGCCCTTCAAGGTCCCGCCCGCATTCCTGGTGCGGCGACTTTACGATGAGACCTGCGGCGAACCCGCACGCGATTTGTATTCCCGGTGTCGCATGTCGTTGTTTCTGTTGTCGCCCGCCGCGACGAGCGGGCCGGGGTGTCAGTCGGGGGACGGGCCGTCGTCCGGGGCGTCGCGAGGCCTCGGCGGTCGTACGGTCACCGCGCCCGGACGGGCCGGCGGGCTGCCGCCGCGGGCGGCCCGGGTAGCGCTGGACGACGCCGCGCGAGTGCCGGCGGCGCGCCGGTTCGCGGCGTCGTCGAGCCTTGCCAGGTAGGCGTTGTACGCGTCAAGCTCGACATCGACGTCGCCGGCGGCGGCGATGCGCCGTTCGCGCACCCGGTTGCGGCGCTCGTCGGTCCGCGCCCACTGGGCGACCAGGACGAGCATCACGGTGAACGTCGGCAGCTCCCCGAACGACCAGGCGATGCCGCCGGCCGTGTGCTGGTCGCTGAGCGGGCTGACCCCCCACGGGCGGACGAGTCTGTCGTACCAGCCGGAGCCCATCACGGCCGTCGATCCCATGATCGTCAGGCCGAGGAAGGTGTGGAAGGGCACGACCGCCAGCATCATGAGGATGCGGCTGGGATGCGACAGCCGCCGCGGCAACGGGTCAATTCCAATGATCAGTTCGAAGAACAGCAGGCCCACTGCGAGGAAATGCACGTTCATGTACAGATGCCCGAGATGGTTACGCATCAGCGTCGTGAGCAGGGACGTCAGATAGAGCACGTACAGGCCGCCGACGAAGTTCACGGTGACCACCAGCGGGTGCGTCAGGAATCGCACCGGCCACGAGTGCAGCGTCGCCACCAGCCATTCCCGCGGCCCGGTGCGGTGCGGGGCCGTTGCCGGGCGCAGCGCGCGCAGCGCCAGCGTCACCGGCGCGCCGAGCACCAGCGGGATCGGCGCGAGCATGTTCAACAACATGTGCTGGGTCATGTGCACGCTGAGTAGCACCGGTCCGTAGAGCCCCAGCCCGCTGGACGTCGCGGCCACGGTCACGAACAGCCCCACGAACCACGCCACGGTGCGCCCGATCGGCCAGTGGTGGCCGCGCGCGACGAGACGGCGTACGCCCGCGAGGTACAGCCCGGCGGCGAGGATCGCGCCGGCGAGGAACACCCAGTCCAGGCGCCAGTCGGTGGCGAGGCGCACCGCCGACACCGGCGGCGGCATCGGGTAGCCGAGCAGCGCCCGGGTCGGGTCGTCGGGCACCGCCGCGTCGTTCACCGGCGGCGCCGTGCGCGACAGACCGACAGCCAGGCCCAGTGTCGCCGTCAGCACCGTCAGCTCCACGCCGGCCAGCCGTACGAACCGGCCCAGCGTGCCTACGACGCCGCTGTCGGCCGGGCTGGAAGTGGCCGGGCTGGTGGTGGCCGGGCTGGAGGTGGCCGGGCCGGAGG
>NZ_JALKFU020000988.1 GCF_023242965.2 Frankia sp. AgKG'84/4 | reverse complement strand
GCGGTGTCCAGGCGCCTGGCCAGCCGGGCGACGGTGGGCTCCTCGAACACCGCGCGGGGGGTGAGTTCGACGCCGAACGTCGTGCGGATCGCCGCGCACAGACGCATGACCAGCAGCGAGTGGCCGCCGAGGGCGAAGAAGTCATCGTCCACGCCGACCCGCTCGACCCCGAGCACGGCCGCGAACCGTTCGGCGAGCAGCTCCTCGCGGACATCGCGGGGCCGCCGGCCGCCGGCCGGCGCAGGCGCCGCCGGTTCGGGCAGCGCCGCCCGGTCGAGCTTGCCGTTGACGGTGCGGGGCAGCCGGTCCAGCACGACGACCGCCTGCGGAACCATGTACGCCGGCAGCACCCGCGCCACGTGCGCCCGCGCCGCCTCACCCAGCTCCGCCCGCCCGGCCTCGTCGTGGGACGCGGAGGCGGGCACGAGGCTGGCGGGCACGAGATAGGCGACGAGCTGAACGGCGGGCGGGGCGTCCGGACGCAAGCTCACCGCGGCCTGGGCGACGCCGGGCAGCGCCTCCAGCGCCCGCTCGATCTCGCCGAGCTCGACCCGGAAACCGCGCAGCTTGACCTGGTCGTCGGACCGGCCGCCGAAGGCCAGCGAGCCGTCCGGGCAACGCCGGGCAAGGTCTCCGGTGCGGTACATCCGCTCCCCCGCCGCGCCGGCCGGGTCGGCGACGAACCGGGCGGCCGTGAGGTCCGGCCGGCCCAGGTAGCCCCGGGCGATGCCGGGCCCGGCGAGGTACAGCTCGCCGGGAACCCCGTCGGGCACCGGCGCCAGCGCCGCGTCGAGCAGGTAGGCCCGGGTGTTGGCGATCGGCGCCGCCCAGCCGGTGCCGGCGGGCGGGGCCACGGCGGGTGCGGACTCGGGACGGGGGTCGTCGCCGATGCTGTGCCAGCCGTAGGCATCGACCGAGTACTCGGTCGGACCGTACAGATCGTGCGCGGCCAATCCGTCGAGTGCGCGCAGCCGCTCCCACAGCGGCGCCGGGGTCGCCTCGCCCCCGACGAGCAGCACCCCGGGCCGGTGCCCGCCCGGTCGCAGGAACCCGTCCTTCATCAGTTCCTGCAGGTAGGTCGGGGTCAGGTCGAGCACGTCGACACGGGCCCGTTCGAGGTAGGCGACGAGCGCGGCGGAGTCCCTGGCGGTCTGCTCGTCGACGACATGCGTCTCGTGCCCGGCGAGCAGCCACAGCAGCGGTTCCCACGAGCCGTCGAAGCTGAACGACGCGGCGTGCAGGACCCGCAGCGGCCCCCGGTCGGGCCCGGCGGCGCGCTCGGCCGGTTCGACGAGGTCGACGGCGTGCGAGGCGAACAGGTTCACCAGCCCCCGGTGGGTGCCGACGACGGCCTTGGGCCGGCCGGTGGACCCCGAGGTGTAAATGACGCTGGCCGCCCCGGCCGGGTCGGACGTGGCGCTCCGGCGGGGCCCGGCGGTCGGGCCTGCCCCGGTGGTCGGGTCGGCGGCGGTGGTCGGGTCGGCGGCGGTGGTCGGGTCGGCGGCGGTGGTCGGGACAGCAGCGATGCTCGGGTCGTCGAGCAGGACGGCGGCGGCGGTCCCGGTCGTGGGCAGTCGGTCGGTCAGCTCCCGGGTCGTGAGGATCACCGCGGGAGACGCGTCGGTGAGCAGGAACGCGAGGCGCTGCGCCGGCTGCTCGGGGTCGATCGGCAGGTAGGCGGCGCCGGCAGCGAGCACCCCGAAGATCGCCGGGACCATGAGCGCACGCGGTAGCGCGAGGGCGACCACGGTCTCCGGACCGGCGCCGAGGCGGGCCAGCAGCCCGGCGACCCGGTCGACCTCGGCGCCGAGCTCGGCGAAGGTCAACCGGCCCGACGCCGTGACCAGCGCCGTCCGGTCGGGATGCGTGGCGACCGCCCGTGCGAACAGGTCCGGGACGGTCACCGCGGCCGACAGC
>NZ_JALKFU020000083.1 GCF_023242965.2 Frankia sp. AgKG'84/4 | reverse complement strand
GTCTCGGAGCGACACACCCGCACCCCGGACGATCAACCAGCCGCTCCCGATCTACACCACGCAGTGGGACTCACCCCAAACGCGCCTGGCCGGCGGGAATCCGCCAGCCACGGCGCCAGGAGGAAGTTTCGCTGGTGCGGTGAGCGTTGAAGAGTGCGCGAGATGGATGGGAGTGTTCGTGCTGTGAAGGTCTGTTTACCCGTCGGTCGGGGGCGCCTTGGACGATCGGCGTCAGGTGTGGCGGGCAGGGCTCGACCCGTGGTGGGCGCGATGGTCGCCGTGGTCATGCTCGCGGCAGGATGCTCCGGCTCGGCCACGGCCGCCGGCAACGGCGCCTGCGGAACGCCGGGGTTCACCCCGACGTCAGTCAAGGTCGGGCAGATCTATCCGGACACCGGCGTGCTCGCCGACTCGTTCCAGGCGGCCCGCCCCGGTGTGGAGGCCAGGCTCCGCGAGGCGAACGCCGCGGGCGGCGTGTATGGGCGGATGATCGACTACAAGTGGAGCGACGACCGCGGTGATCCGGCCGGTAACAGCGGTGCGGCCGTTGACCTGGTGGAACGACAGAACGTCTTCGCGGTGTTCGAGGCGACGCTGTACGCCTCCGCGAGTGGCAAGTACCTGGCCGACCACGACGTCCCGGTCTTCGGGATCCCCGCCGAGGTGGTCTGGACGAAATACCGAAACATGTTCGCCACGAACTACTCGATCACCGAGTCCGGCTCGGTGGACACCTTCGGCCGCTACCTGCACGCGCAGGGCGGCACCACCGCGGTGGTGCTCCGCAGCGACCTGGTGTCCTCGACGACCGACATCACCAGCAAGATGGCGCAGAGCGCCGCGAGCGTCGGGATCACCGTTCTGCCGCAGCCGCTGATCTTCAACAAGACCGTCGGCAGCGTGTCCCAGGTGGCGCAGGAGGTCAAGGCCTCGGGCGCGGACGTCCTGCTCGGCAGCCTGAGTACGCCGGAGTGGGCGGAGATCCTCCCGGCGGTGGCCCAGGCGGGCGTCCGGCTGAAGGCCGCCCTGTCGGCGAGCGGCTACGGCCCCGTCGCGCCCGCCCAGGGCGGGGCCAACATCGCCCACCTGTCGACCTTCGTCACGAACGTGCCGTTCGAAGCCGACACCGGCGTGTACAAGCGCTACTTCGACGCGATGGTGAGGTACGCCCCGGAGACCGATCCCCGCAGCCAGCTCGCGCTGATCGACTACGTCCAGGCCGACCTGTTCCTGCGCGGTTTGCAAGCAGCCGGGCCCTGCCCCAGCCGTCAGCAGTTCATCAGCAGCCTGCGGGCCGTGAAGGACTACGACGCGGACGGCCTGCTGCCCGCGCCGATTGACCTGACGACCAGCTTCGGCAAGCTGAGCGTGTGCTGGGCGTTCGTTCAGGTGAACAGCCGGGGCGATGGCTTTGACGTCATGCACAACCCGGCGCCGGGCACCGGTAGCAGCATCTCCTGGTGTGGCGAGAACATCAACTGAGGGCTGTGGCCGCTTAGCACATTCCTCCAGGTGAATTCCAGAGCCTAGGTCAAACTAAAATATGCCAGTCTGGCCGTACGGTCGGACATTCATTCCAGCGTGGGATGGTTCGCTCACCGCGGGTCGCCGAGAATCGGGCTGAGAATGCGTGACGGTCCAATTCGCGAATGATTGTTGAAGGTGTCCTGCCCGCGTGGCCGGCCGAGTTTCGCTCGACTCGGCCACGCGGGTCGCGGCAGGGTGGTTCCCATGGCGGATGTGAACACCAGGGCGGACGAGGCCACCGCGGCGGAGGACGATGTCGAGCCGCTGCGCATCGCGTACTCCGACGAGGCGATCGCGGACCTGCGTGATCGGCTGCGTCGAACGCGGTGGGCGGGGCGGGAGCCGGTGACGGACTGGTCGCAGGGTGTGCCGCTCTCGTACCTGCGGGAGCTGTGCGGGTACTGGTCGGACGGCTACGACTTCGCGGCGGCGCAGGCCCGGTTGAACGCCGTACCCCACTTCCGGACCCGCATCGACGGTCTCGGCGTCCACCTCATCCACGTCCGGTCGCCGCATCCGGGTGCGTTGCCGCTGGTGCTGACGCATGGCTGGCCGGGATCGGTGGTCGAGTTCCTCGGGATCATCGACGCGTTGACGAACCCGGTGGATCCCGGCGACGCGTTCGACGTCGTCGTGCCGTCGCTGCCGGGTTATGGCTGGAGCGACGCGCCGGCGGAGACGGGCTGGGGGGTGCCACGCATCGCCCGAGCATGGGACGAGCTGATGGGCCGCCTGGGCTACGACCGGTATGGCGCGCAGGGCGGTGACTGGGGCGCGATGGTGACGACGAGCCTCGGCCAACAGCGGCCCGACCGGGTGGTCGGCGTGCACGTGAACATGCCGATCGTCCCCTTCAGTCAGATGCCCATGACGGACCTCACCGACAGTGAGCAGGCCGACCTGGCGCGCGTCGGCGAGTACGCGAAATGGGGTATGGGTTACTCGTCCCAGCAGTCCACCCGTCCGCAGACCCTGGGTTACGGCCTGGCCGACTCTCCCGCCGGCCAGTGCGCCTGGATCCTGGAGAAGTTCCGGGACTGGACCGACTGCGACGGCCATCCGGAGAAGGCCCTGACCCGTGACCAGATGCTCGACGACATCTCGGTCTACTGGTTCACCGGTACGGCGACGTCCTCGGCCCGGCTGTACTGGGAAAGTTTCCGCGAGCCCGACACCAGCGAGGTCGCCGTGCCGTCCGGGGTTTCGGTGTTCCCCCACGAGCTGTTCCGGGTGTCGCGGCGCTGGGCCGAGACCCGCTTCACCGACCTGCGCTGGTTCGGCGAGCCGGCCCGCGGCGGCCACTTCGCCGCCTTCGAGCAGCCTGCCGCCTTCGTCGAGGAGGTCCGCGGCTTCTTCCGGCACGTGCGCTGAACCCGCCCGCCCGCCGGGCTGGTCCGCCCGGCGGCCTAGAATCAGCGGGCATGGCGGACGCCGACGCGCGGTCCCCGCGCGCCGCGTCGGGCCCGGGGAGCCCGCCGCGCCTGCACGTGGGCTGCGCGATGTGGTCCCACAGGTCCTGGCAGGGGAAGTTCCTGTCGCCTCCCCTGGCGGCCGCCCACGAGCGCCTGCGCGGCTACGCGAGCTGGTGCAACGCGGTCGAGGGCAACACCACCTTCTACGCGACCCCGACGCGCGAGACCGTGGCATCGTGGGCGCGCCAGACCGACCCGGACTTCCGGTTCGTGGCTAAATTGCCGAAGATTGTCACGCATGAGCGGCGACTGACCGACGTCGACGCGCAGATGCGTGCGTTCCTCGCGGCGCTGGAACCGCTCGGCCCCCGCCTCGGCGCCGTGTGGGTCCAGCTACCGGGATCGTTCGCCCCCGCCGACGTCGGCGGGCTCGTCCGCTTCCTGCGCCGGCTACCCCGCTCCCACCGGTGCGCCGTCGAGGTCCGCCATCCGGCGTTCTTCACCGACCCGCGGGCCGAGCGGCTGCTGGAACAGGCACTGGGCACCGTGGGAGCCGAGTGGATCCCGTTCGACACCACCACGTTCTTCCGCGACCCCCCGCGCAGCGACGCCGAGCGCGACGCCTGGGCGAAGAAGCCGCGGATGGCGCTGCGCACCGCCGCGTTGACCGACCGGCCCATCGTCCGCTACCTGGGCCGCGACGACCCCGAGCGGACGGTCGAGGGCTGGCGCCGCTGGGTCGACATCACCCTAGGCTGGCTGCGCGAGGGCCGCTCACCCACCCTGTTCGTGCACACCCCGGACAACGCGGACGCGCCCGCACTCGCCCGCCGCTTCCACGACGAGGTCCGGGCCCGGCTGCCCGCACTCGCGCCGTTGCCCGCACCGCTGCCGGCCGAGCCCCTCACCCTGTTCTGACGAGAGGCCCCGGCCGGCGGCGGGGATGGGAGCGACTGGCCAGGCCGGTTGGCCAGGCCGGTTGGCCAGGCCGGTTGGCTAGGCCGGCGCCGGGACGCGGTCCGCGCCGGCGCGCAGGGCCGGGACGAGCTCCCGACCCCAGTGCACGACGTCGTCGTAGGGGTCGAAGCCGCGGATGAGGAAGGCGTCGACGCCGATCTCGTGGTAGCGCAGCAATGCGTCCGCGACCTGCTGGGCGGTACCGACGTGCCCGGAGGAGTTGCCCCCCGGACCGGTCAGCGCGGTCACTCCGAACCACAGCCGCTCGTCGTAGACCTGTCCGCGGGCGGCCACGTCCTGCATCCGGGCCGAGGAGACCGAGGCGGACATCCCGGGGAACAGCCCCGGGCGGGCGGCCGCGGCGGCCTGCACCCGCCGCCGGGTCTCGGCGGCGATGTCCTCCGCCCGGGCCCAGGCGGCGTCCTCGGTGTCGGCGATGATCGGTCGCGTCGACAGGCTGAACCGCAGGGTGCGGCCGTGCTTCGCCGCCTCGGCGCGCAGCAGCGCGATCCGCTCGGCGGTCTGCTCCAGTGGCTCGCCGAACAGCATGTAGGTGTCGGCGTGCTCGGCGCCGACGGCGACGGCGGCGTCCGACTGGCCGCCGAAGAACAGCGGGATGCCGGCGGGCGTGGCGGGCTTGACCGAGCTGTAGGCACCCTCGAACCGGTAGAAACGGCCCTCGTGGTCGAACGGCGCGTCGGCGGTCAGGGTCCGGCGCAGCACCTGCATGAACTCGGCGGTGCGGTCGTAGCGGGTGTCATGGTCGGCGAAGTCGCCGTCGCGGCGCTGGTCGGCGTCGCTGCCCCCGGAGATGTGGTGGATGGCGATCCGCCCGCCGCCGCTGAGCTGGTCGAGCGTGGCCAGCTTGCGGGCGACGAGCGTCGGCACGCTGAACCCGGGCCGGTGCGCGATGAGCACGCCCAGGCGCCCGGTCGAGGCCAGCACGTGGCTGGCGATGGCGAAGCCGTCGGGTCCGGTGGCGCCGTAGCCGATGAGGACCCGGTCGAAACCGGCCTCGTCGTGGGCCTGGGCGAACCGGGTCAGGTACGGCGTGTCGACGGCGGGCCCGTCAAAATAGGAGCCCCGGGTCTCCGAGACCTCCTTGGTGCCCACCATGCCGAGGATTTCGAGGGACATGCGCGGCGGCCTCTCTGCTGGGGTGCTGCGCTACTGCGCTGCTGGCGGGGTGCGTTGCGGCGGGATCGGGATGCGATCAGGCGGGCACCGGCCGCCGGTCGGCGGTCTGTTCGCGGACGAGACGGACGAGCGTGCCGTAGTCCTGGGCGTCGGCCAGCGGGTCGAAGCCGCGGATGAGCAGGGTGGACACCCCGACACCCACATAGTCGACGAGGGATTCGGCGACCTGCTCGTAGCTGCCGACCAGGGCGGTGGAGTTGCCGGCGGCGCCGGTGGCCTTCGCGATGGCCGTCCACAGCCGCTTGTCGTGGACCTCGCCGTCGCCGGCATAGCGCAGCAGCCGCTGGGAGCCGACCGAGGCGGGCCCGTCGATGTTGAACACCTTCCTGACCTCGCTGGCCCGTTCCCGGGTGAGTTCGAGGATGTGCGCGGCCCGGTCCCAGGCGGCCTGCTCGGTGTCGGCCGGGATCGGCCGCAGGCTCACGCTGAACCGCGGGTCGCGCCCGTGCGCCGCCGCCGCCGCCCGGACCTGCGCGATCCGCTCGGCGATCCCGGCCAGCGGCTCGCCCCAGAAGGCGTAGACGTCGGCATGGCGGCCGCCGACCCGGATGGCGTCCGCCGACGCCCCGCCGAAGTAGATCGGGATACGGCCGGCCGGCGGGCGCACCCAGGAGGAGGCGCCGCGCACCGTGTAGAACTCGCCGTCGTAGTCGAAGGGCGCCGTCGACTCCCATTCCCGGCGCAGCACGTCGAGGAACTCGTCGGTGCGGCGGTAGCGGGTCACCTTGTCGGCGAGATCGCCGTCGCGGGCCTGGTCGGCGTCGTCACCACCGGTGATCACGTGCAGGGCGATCCGACCGGGATGGAAGGCGTCCAGCGTGGCGAACGAGCGGGCGGCGACCGTCGGGGAGACGAAGCCGGGCCGGTGCGCCAGCAGCACCTTCAGGGTCGTCGTGCGAGACAGGATCTGGTCGGCGACGACGAAGCCGTCGGGCATCGCGGAGCTGTGCGCGACGAGCACCCGGTCGAAGCCGGCATCCTCGTGCGTGCGGACCAGCCGTTCCAGGTAGTCCGTATCGATGACCGGCCCGGCGAAGCCCTGCGACTCGCTGCCGGCGGCCGTGATGGCGATCCCGATGAACTCGATGCTCACGTGGGGAAATCCTTTCGGGAGGCGGCGGGTGCGGGTGCGGTGTCGAGTTCGTCGCGCCAGGTGTCGGCGTGGTGGCAGGCCACCACCCAGTCGCCCCCCGGGTGGTCGGTGGCAGCCCGGCGCGGCGGGGTCTCGGCGCAGGCGTCGGTGGCGAAGCGGCACCGGTGGGCGAACACGCACTCGCCGGTGCGTCGCGAGGCCGGGTCGCGGCTCGTGCCCACCGGGCGCAACCGGGCCGCCGCGTGGCGGTCCCGGCCGTGGATGTCCGGCGCGGACGCGATGAGCAGCGCCGTGTACGGGTGCCGCGGCCGGGCGAAGACCTCCGCGATCGGCCCGTCCTCGACCACCCGCCCCCGGTAGAGCACGACCACCCGGTCGGCGATCCCGGCCAGCGTGCTGAGGTCATGGGAGATCACCGCGATGCCGACGGACAGCCGCTGCCGCAGCTCGTCGAGCAGTAGCAGGATGTGGTTGCGGTTGGAGGCGTCCAGCGCGCTGACCGGCTCGTCGCAGAGCAGTAGGGCGGGGTCGGAAATGACGGCACGGGCGATGGAGGCACGTTGCCGCTGGCCGCCGGAGATCTGCGCCGGGAGCCGGCCGGCCACCGCCGGGTCGAGGCCGACCTGACGCAGCGCGTCCGCCACCCGCTCGGCGCGCTGCGCCCGGCTCCCCGAGCCGGCGATCGCCAGGCCCTCCCCGATGCTGGTCCCGACGGTCAGCGCCGGGTCGAGGGAACGCAGCGGGTCCTGGAAGATGAACTGGATCGCGCCGACGCGGCGAAACCGTCGCCGCGCCCGTCCCCGCAGTCCGGCGATGTCCTCGCCGGCCAGGTGGACCCGGCCGCGGTCCGGGGCGGTGAGACCGGCGATCGCCCGGGCCAGCGTCGTCTTGCCGGAGCCGGTCTCGCCGACGATCCCGACGATCTCCCCGGCCCGGACGGTGAGTGCCACGTCGTCCAGGACCCGGACCCGCCGCCGGCCCCCGGGCTGGGCGAACGACACCCCGAGTCCCTCGACCCGCAGCAGCGTGCCCGCCGGGTCCGGCCCGCCGGACTCGCCCGGCCCCGCGTAAGGCTGGGCCAGCACGCCGCTCTGGCTGGTATCGGCCAGTTCGGTGGTGTCGGTGTGGCTGGTGTCGGTGTGGCTGGTGTCGGTGAGGCTGGCATGGGTCATGAGGCGGCTCCTGCGGCGGTGGCGGCGCCCGCTCCACTCAGAGCGAGTTCGTCGACGCGGCGGCAACGGACGGACCGGCCGTCGGGCTGTTCGGTCAGCGCCACCGGCCGGGTACGGCACTGCTGGGTGGCGAACGCGCACCGGTCGGCGAAGCGGCAGCCGGGGAGTTCGGCGCCGACGTGCGGTGGCTGGCCGTCGATGACGGCCAGCGAGCGCCGCTCCCAGCTGCCGACCGAGGCCACCCTCAGTAGCGCCTCGGTGTACGGATGGCGCGGTGCGTGCAGCACGGCCTGGGTCGGGCCGGCCTCGACCAGCTCGCCGGCGTAGAACACCAGCACCCGGTCGCAGAACTCGGCGATGACGGCGAGGTCGTGGGAGACCGCGATGACCGCGAGGCCCCGCTCGGCCCGCAGCCCGGCCAGCAGTTCCAGCACCTCGGCCTGGATGGTGACGTCGAGCGCGGTCGTCGCCTCGTCGGCGATGAGCAGCTCCGGGTCGCCGGACACGGCGATGGCGAGCACGACCCGTTGCAGCATGCCGCCGGAGAGCTGGTGCGGGTACTGGCGGTAGACCCGCTCGGGGTCGTGCAGGCCCATGGCCGCGAGCAGACGCACCGCATCGGCGCGGGCGTCCCGGCGGGCCCGGCCGTGCTTCACCCGCAACTGCTCGGCGAGTTGGTGACCCACCGGGTAGGACGGGTTGAGGTACGACGCCGGGTCCTGGAAGACCGCGGCGATCCGGGTCCCCCGGAGCTGTTCCCAACCCCGGCGGGGCAACCCGACCAGCGACGTCCCGTCGAAGTCGATCGTGCCGCCGCTGACCGCGCAGCCGGGTGCGAGTACCCCCAGCACCGAGCGGCAGGCCAGCGTCTTGCCGCTACCGGACTCGCCGACGATGCCGACCGCCTCGCCGCGGCGCACCTCGAAGGACACGCCGCGCACGGCCTCGGTCCGCTCGCCGCCGACGGTGATCCGCAGCCCGTCCACCTTCAGCAGCACCTCTGCCGGGCCGGCAGCCGACTCAGGCATCCGAGAGCCTCCCTTCCTGCGCGGGGATGACCACATCCGCGGTCGTTGCGGCGGCACCCGTGTTCGTGCTCGGTGCTTCGGTCGGTGGTCGGCGGCCGAACAGGCCCCGGCCGGCCGGGGTGGCCGTGACGCCGGTGGTGTCCCGGATGGCGTCGGCGATCGCGTTCAGCGCGCCGGCCGTCACCGCGATCGCGAGGGCCGGGATCGCCGGCGCCCACGGCTGCTGGGCGAGGAAACCCAGGTCGCTGGAGAGCATGCCGCCCCAGGTGGGCGCCGGCGGCTTCACCCCGATGCCGAGGAACGTCAGCGAGGACGCGACCAGCAGCACGGCCGAGGCCAGTTGCGCGGTGGTGACGGCGACCGTCGGCAGCACCTTGGACCACACGTGATTACGGATGATCCACCAGCGGGACGCCCCGAGCAGCTCGGCGACCTCGACGTACTGCGCCCGGGTGAGGGACAGCGCCGCCGCCCGGGTGACCCGCAGGAACAGCGGCGCGAGGAACACGCCGATGGCCAGCATCGCCTGCGGGAGCCCGTTGCCGAGGACTCCGGTCACCGAGACCGCGAAGACGAGGTACGGCAGCGTCATCACCGCGTCCCCGACACGTTGGACCGCCCAGTCGAAGAACCGGCCGAAGAAGACCGAGCCGAGTCCCGCCGGCACGCCGAGCAGGAAGGCGATCGCGACGGCCTCCGCCGCGCCGACCACCGACCGACCGGTGGCATCCAGCAGCCGGCTCAGCACGTCCCGGCCGAGGTAGTCGGTGCCGAGCCAGTGCGCGCCGCTGGGTCCGGCCAGCACGTGGGCGGTGTCCTGGGCGAGTGGGTCGTGCGGCGCGAGCGCGCCGCCGGCGACGGCGAAGACGGCGACCAGGCCGAGGGCCAGCAGCGCGATCTTCGTGGACCGTAGTCGCACGGCCCGGCGCATCGTGCCGCTCACGTCTCGGTCCTCCTCGCGTGCGGCGTGAGCCGCAGCAACGCCGCGTTGACCAGCAGATTGGAGATCACGACGAGCCCGATCATGGTGATCAGCACGCCCTGGATCACCGGGATGTCACCCTTGGCCGCGGCATCCAGGCTGAGCTTGCCGAGACCGGGCAGGTTGAAGACCGCCTCGGCGACGACCATGGCCCCGATGATCTGCGGGACGTAGTACCCCAGCACGGTGACCGCGGGCCCCGCCGCGTTGCGCAGGGCGTGGCCGAACATCACCCGCCGGGTCGTCAGGCCACGCACGTCCGCCCCGACCACGTAGTTCTCCCGCAGCTCCCCGACGAGGGAGGTGCGCAGCTGACGGGCGATGGCCACGGCACCCTCCACCGCGAGGGCGAACGCCGGCAGGATGGCGTAGCGCAGCCACTGCACCGGATCCTCGGTGAACGGCACGTAGCCACCGGAGGGCAGGATCGGCAGGGTCACCGCGAACAGCACGATGAGCCCGATGCCGATCACGAACGGCGGCACGGTCGACGCCGCCGAGCACAGCAGCGTCACCGCCCGGTCGAACCAGCCGCCACCGGACAGCGCCGCCCCGATGCCGAGGGCGCCGCCGGCCAGGATGGCGAGCAGCAGGGCCAGGATCGTGATCGACAGGTTCACCGGCAGTGCCTGACCGATGCTGTCGGTCACCGGCAGGGTGGTGTAGTAGGACCGCCCGAGATCCCCGGTGAGGGCGTGCCCGAGCCAGCTGACGTACTGGCTCAGGAACGGCCGGTCCAGGCCGAAGTAGTGGTTCATCCGGTCGATGTCCGCCGGTGTCGCGGTCTCGCCGAGCACCTGGGCCGCCGGATTGGTGTCGGTGAGGGCGCCCAGTCCGTAGGTGATGAAGGTGGAGAGCAGCACGACCGGCACTCCGACGAGCAGCACGCCGCGCAGCAGCCGCAGCGCCCCGCCGCCGCGGCCGGTCGCCCACCGCCCCACCCGGGTGTCCAGCCGTGGTACCGCCAGCGCGGCCGGTCGCTCGATCTCACGTGTCGTCATTCGCTGCCCGCCACCTTTCCGTGCTGATCCGGGTCTCAGCTGACCCGGACGCCCTCGAAGCGCTGCACCGCGAGGTAGCTGCCCAGCGGCGAGACGCTCTTCTTGCGGGCGAGGACGCGGGGCGTGGTGAACAGGAAGATGTTCGGCATCTGCTCGACCGCGATCTTCGTGGCGGCCTGCAGGACCGTCGGGTACGACGGGTCGTCCAGCGGGGTGCGCCGGACCTTCTGCAGCGCCGCGTTCAGTTCGGGGGGCGTCCGGCGGCCGGGGTTCATCAGGCCCTGCTCACCGAAGAGCACCTGGAACGCCTGCACCGCCGAGTCCCGGCCCGCGAAGCCGTCCACCGCGAGGGCCTTGGAGTGCTGGATGTACATGACCTGGGTCGCCTGGGTCGCCGGGATCGTGTCGATGGTGAGCTTCACGCCGACCTTGGCGAACTGTGCCTGCAGCTGCTCGGCGAGCGCGGTGCTCGCGCCGGTGATGGTCAGCGGCACCTCCAGGCCGGTGGCGTGACCGGCCTCGGCGAGCAGCTTCTTCGCCTTCTCGGGGTTGAAGGCGAACGCGTTGTCCAGGCTCGCGTTGTGACCGACGTACCCGGGGGGGAACGGCTGGTAGTTCACGGCCCCGATACCGAACGAGACGGTGTCGAGCAGGGCCTTGCGGTCGATGGCGTACTTGAACGCCTCGACGACCTTCGGGTTGTCGAACGGCGCCTTCGTGACGTTCACGTCGAGCACGGTGGTCACCAGGGACGGGATGATCTGCACCTCCAGCCCGGCGGACCTGGCCGCGGAGACCTGGCTGCCCGGAATCTGGGCGACGTCGAGCCGGCCGGACTGCAACGCCGCGACGGCGGTCGCCGCCTCCGGCAGCGGGTACAGCTCGAAGGCGTCGAGGTGGATGTTCGCCTTGTCCCAGTAGCCGGGAAACCGGACGAGTTTCGCCAACTGGTTCGGCACGTACTCGGTGAGCCTGAACGGACCGGCCCCGACCGGTTTCGTGGCCAGGCCCTTCGCGTCCTTCTCGAACGCGGCGGGGCTGACGATCATCCCGGTCTTGCCGGCGAGCAGGCTCGGGATCTGGTAGTCCACGGTCGACAGGCCCAGGGTGACGGTGCGGGCACTGTCGTTCGCGGTCACCGTCTGGACACTGACGAGCTGTGCCTTGACGAGCGAACCAGCGAAGTCCCGGCCGCGCTCCAGGCTCTTGCGCACGGCGGTGGCGGTCACCGGCGTGCCGTCGCTGAAGGTGAGGCCCGAACGCAGGACGAAGGTGATCTGGTCGCCCTTGTCGTTGTACTTCCACGACTCGGCCAGCGCCGGGACCGGGTTGCCCTTCTCATCCAGCTTGGTGAGCGCGGAGTACGCCAGCGACAGCGCGTGGACGTCCCAGCCCGCGGAGGAGGTCACCGGGTCCCAGGACGTGACCGTCGACCAGCCCCACCGCAGCGTCCCGCCCTCCCTGCCGGTGGCGGAGTCCGCGTCGCTGCCGCTGCCGCAGGCGGCGAGCAGCACAGACGAGCCGGCGAGCACGCCAAGACCGAGGAAGCCGCGGCGACCTAGGGCCAACGATTCGACTCGTGGTTGTGCGTTCACTGGGGAGGGTGTTCCTTCCTGGAAAAGCGGGTCCTGCCGGGCCGGCGCGAATCTGTCGAGTGGAAATACAGGCGCGCGGAACAGGGCGGAGCTCCATGACGGCACGTGGACGGACGGCCTTAACGGCCGGTCCTGGGACGCGACGGGAGCTTCACCCGCTGTCGGTCATCGGATTCTCGGTGGGGAGGGAAAGGCCCGCCCGGGCGATCACAAGCAGTGATTTCCGGGTGGCCGGCGCGCGGTCCGGGCCCGCCTGATCGGCGGGGGCTTCACGGACAGACGTCGCTGAGTGTCACCGGGTCGCGCGGTGAGTCGAGGGCGGTGTCAGTGACAGAGAGAGCTGGAAGTCCGCCTGTAGTCCACGTAGCGACACGCCACGAGGAGCAATCTCGACCGCATGTGTGGAGAATGCCCGTCCCGCCGTGCCGACGTCAATATCTAGGCGGCGTGAACCGGTTCGGCAGCCGATGTCCGCCCCACGTGACGCACCTGTACCGATTTGCGAGTCTCGCCCTATTGGCAGCGGATTTGCGGATTGTCAAGCTGGCCATCCGGTCGGGAATAGTGACGTGGCGCCGCGGACGCCGATGCCCACAGTGACGGACCGCGTGGGCGCAGGGTGACGAACGTCTCCTGTGCCGGGCGGGAGCGGTCCTGGCTCGCCGCGCGCGACCCGCCTGGCCTCGGATTACGTGAGCAGGTCGGGCTGTTCCTCGACGATGATCTCGTAGAGCGCGTCGAACGCCCAGCGAGCCCCGGCATCGCTGCGTCCCTGCCCCGCGGTGGCACTGGCGATCTCGTGGTCGAGCAGCCGCAGCGGGCCCGCCGCGGCGGCGACGAGCTGGGTATGGGCCGCACGCTCCGCCGCGATGAACAGATAGGCGGCGGCCTCCACGGTGGTGCCGACGGTGAGCAGGCCGTGGTTGCGCAGGATGGCCAGCTTGTGCGGGCCGAGCGCGCGGGCGATCCGCTGGCCCTCCTGTGCGGTCTGGGCGACGCCGTTGTACTCGTCGTCGACCACGTGCTGCCGGTAGAAGACGCAGACGTCCTGCGAGATCGGGTGCAGCGGCTCGCCCAGCACGGACAGCGCCCGGCCGTAGGGGGAGTGGGTGTGCGCCGCGCCGACGACGTCCGGGCGGGCGGCGTGGATCTGCGAGTGGATCGCGAAGGCGGCGGGGTTCAGCGGCGGCTGCCCCTGCACGATCTCGCCACGGCCGTTGACCAGCAGCAGGTTGGACACCGTGATCCGGCTGAAGTCGAGGCCGAAGCGGTTCACCCAGAAATGGTCGGTCAGCTCCGGGTCGCGGGCGGTGATGTGGCCGGACAGGCCCTCGGCGAGGCCGAGCTTGGCGAAGATCCGGTAGGCGGCCGCGAGCTTGCGCTTGCGGTGCAGCCGCTCCTCGGCGATGTCGCGCTGCGGTACCGGCCTGGGCCACGGCCCGGCCTCGGCGGGCGAGGCCAGCGCGGACCATCCGCTGGCCGAGGGCCCCTCGGGCGACGGCTCGGACGCTGTGCTCGCTTGCGGCGCCGCCGGTGCCTCGGAGGTGGAGATCGTCATCTTGGATCGGGTTCCTTCCCTGGGCAGCCTGGGGGGCTGGCTGACGAGGGCCCGGACCCGGCCGTCCTGACATCGCCGGGCGGGCGTTGTGGTGACGGACCTACCACAACTCTGGGTATGCCCATATTCTCCCGTCAAGAGGTGAGAAAGTGAGTCAAGACACAGTGCATTTCCCACTTGACCGATGAACAAAACGGGTTCATGTTGAGGGTGTGTTGAGGTCCGCTGAACTGGTCAGGCGCGAGCACATCGACCTGCTGCGAGTCGCCTCAGCGAGCTGTCCGGGGCGCCGCCCCTGACCGGAGCGTCCTGCGACGCTCCCGCCAGAACCCGCCTACCCGGCCACCGGGCCCTGCCCCTGGCCATCCCGGCGCGGGCCGCGCCGCCGCCATCCGGCTGACGTGCCGCGGCTGCTTTCGGACCCACTGCCGGCGGATCTCGTGGTGGACAGCGTCG
>NZ_JALKFU020000987.1 GCF_023242965.2 Frankia sp. AgKG'84/4 | reverse complement strand
CGCGGGCCGCGTGGAGACCCCGGGAGCGGAGACCCCGGGAGTCGACGGACCGGGCCGATCGGCAGGAATCATGCCCGGCATGCTACCCGTCGGCGTCTGGCCGACCACCGCGTCAAGCCCGCACCCACCCGGCGACCTCGACCAATGCCGGCGAACCCGGTGCCCCACGTGCTTCCTTGCTGGTTGACTGGACGACTGTGTCCCCGCCCGCCATTGTCGCCACGGATCTGGACGGCACGCTGCTGCGCGGCGACGGCACCGTCTCGGCGCGCACCCGCGCGGCCCTGCTCCGGGTGCGCGCCTGTGGGGCGACGGTCGTGTTCGTGACCGGCCGGCCGAGTCGCGTGATGGCCGGGGTGGTCGCCCAGACGACGATGTCCGGGCTCGCCATCTGCGCCAACGGGGCGCTGGTGCTCGACCTCGACTCGGGCCGGGCGGTCCGCCACCGCTACCTGGAACACGCGACGGCGCTGCGCCTCGCCCGGGATATCAGGGCCGCGGTGCCGGACGTGACGTTCGCGGTCGAGAGCGGCCTGCGGTTCGGCCGGGAGCCGGCGTTCGAGACCATGTGGCCGGATCCGCAGGAGCTGGTCGCGGCTCTCCCCGAGCTGGTGGTCACCCTGCCGGCGACGAAGCTGCTGGTGCGCCGCGGCGGCGGCCCGTTCACCGAGGTCTACGATGTGATCGTTGAGCTGGCCGGGGCGGACGCGGTGGTGACCACGTCGAGCGCGAATCTCGTGGAGATCGCCGGCGCCGGGGTGTCCAAGGCGGTGGCGCTCGCCGAGTTGGCGGCCGACTGCGGGCTCGCCGCCGCCGACGTGATCGCCTTCGGTGACATGCCGAACGACCTGCCGATGTTCGCCTGGGCCGGCTACTCGGTGGCCGTGGCCAACGCGCATCCCGACGTGCTCGCCGCCGCCGACGAGATCACCGCGTCGAACGACGAGGACGGGGTCGCCCTCATCCTGGAACGTCTCTTCCCGCCGCCAGACTGATGTCCTGTGGCTCGCGCAGAACGCCTCCGATCCGAGGCCACACCTCGCAGAGCGTCCGGTTCTCCTACGAGGCCTCGAACGGGCATGTTCGCCGTCATCTCCAAGTCACCGTGCCGACAGAAAATGCTCTACGCAGCTTATTCGCATGATCACAGGAAATGTTGCTACTGTCTTGCAGGCAGTTCCCGCGCGGCAGCCAGAAACACCGCGCGAGGAACACGAGCCAGCACCTCGTCGGCAGGCAACCCCCGATCCGAAACGACGTACCCCTGAATGAAGATGCGCCCACCTTCCTCATCGCTCAAATATACTGTGGGGCAGTTGGCGACGGCGCACGAAATGCCGGCGATCGGAACGAGGGACGCTTTCCGCCCTTTCTACTCGGCCACGACCAGATCTTGCGCACGGAGTATAGAGGCGTTTAGAGCGCTTCCCCAAAATCGGCAGAGCCGGCCTCGAATTTTCCCAAGGCGCCATTCTGAATGCATTCACATGCGGCGGCAGAGTGCCGAATTGCGAGGATGATGAAACCTCGTTCGGCTACCGACGGAGCGGCTGGATCTGGCTCAGAGTGCAAGATTCTCTCAAGTGCAGGGCAATGCACCAGTTCCATCTAGAGCTGCCGATGGGCAACCCCGAAATCACTAGCCACGCGTGATGCCCACGCCGCCTGGCGAGTCGGCATCCCCGCGAAGATCAGCGCCACTACAACGGCGACCGTCTGGATCCAGGCAGTCATCGGCCCCCATCCGACGCGACTCATGACATCCCCAAATACTTGCCGTCAGCGACCGATCCACGGGTAGAGATCGACCGATCCATAGGCTATCCGACCCCTGCGCCCACGACGAAGACCTCAAGATCTCAAACTAAGGGATCGCTGAGCGAGCTGGGTCCGGCAGAGGAGAATCTTGGTGTTGCTGCCG
>NZ_JALKFU020000986.1 GCF_023242965.2 Frankia sp. AgKG'84/4 | reverse complement strand
CGTCCGACAAGGATGGGACTGAGAATCGAACCGCCGCCGATACCGTAGACGCCGCCGAGGATACCCACGAGCAGGGCGAGGTGCCCGAGGCGCCGGCCGCGTGTCGCTCCCGGCGCCGGCCTGCGTGCCCGCCATGATGATCATGGCGTCCAATGTCGTCAACAGCGTTGATTATAGGATGGCTGTGGCGGCGATCTGAAGGTCCGCGCAGGTCAGGGGGCACCTGGGGGGACAAAGGGCAGGCCGGCGGGGGCACCCTTGTCGATCAGGCGGCGCAGGGCGGTGGTGTCGAGGTGGTCGGCGACGAGGTCGCCGAGGGCGTCGAGGCGGCGGCGGCGTACGTCGGCGAAGCTGGTGTGCGCGGGGGTGAACGCGCGCCCGGCGGCGGCGGCGACGCCCGCCAGGTAGACGCGGCGGAACTCGTCGTTCTCCAACAGGCCGTGCCAGCTCGTGCCGGCGACGGCGCCGAGGCGCACCCCGTCGGCGGCGAACGGCTCGGCGCCCGGGTGCTCCGCGGTGCTCAGCCGGCCGTGGCGGATCTCGTAGCCGCTGAGCCCGCTGCCCGCCGCGTCATCCGCGCGGTGCCGGCGCAGCAGCTTCGCCGGCTCGAACACGGTGGTGACCGGCAGCAGGCCCAGCCCGGCCACCTCACCGGCGCCGGACTCGACGTCGTCACGGATGTGCCGGCCGAGCATCTGGTAGCCGCCGCAGACGCCGAGCACCGGCCGGCCGGCGGCGGCCCGGGCGGCGATCGCGTCGGCGAGGCCACGCCGGCGCAGCCAGTCCAGGTCGGTGACGGTCGAGCGGGTGCCGGGCAGCACCACCAGGTCGGCGTCGGCGAGGTCCTCGGGGCGGGTCGCGAGGCGCACCGCGACGCCCGGCTCGGCGCGCAGCGCGTCGAGGTCGGTCACGTTCGACAGCCTCGGCAGCCGCACCACCGCGACCCGCAGGGTCTCCCCCACCGCCGCCACGTCCCCGCCCGGGCCGCCGCCCGCCGTGTCGCCGTCGCCGTCGCCAGCGCCGAAGTAGGCCAGGTCGAGGGAGTCCTCGACGTCGAGCCACAGCCCGGCGCGGAACGGGACGACGCCGTGCACCGGGCGGCCGGTGAGCCGTTCGATCTGGCGCAGGCCCGGTTCGAGCAGGCGCGGATCGCCGCGGAACCGGTTGATCACCCAGCCGGCGACCAGCGCCTGGTCGTCGCGGTCGAGCAGCGCCAGCGTGCCGAACAGGGCGGCGAACACCCCGCCCTTGTCGATGTCGCCGACGACGATGACGGGCAGGTTCGCGGCACGGGCCAGGCCCATGTTCGCGATGTCGGTGTCGCGCAGGTTGATCTCCGCCGGGGAGCCGGCGCCCTCGCAGATGACCGCGTCGAAGCGGCCGCGCAGATCGTCGAGGCAGTCCGCGACGATGCCCGCGAGACGCGCCTTGTACGGACGGTAGCCCAGCGCGTCGACCTCGGCGACGGGCCGGCCGAGGACGACGAGCTGGCTGTGCCGCTCGCCGCCCGGCTTGAGCAGCACCGGGTTCATCGCCGCCTCCGGCTCCACCCCGGCCGCCGCGGCCTGCATCGCCTGGGCCCGGCCGATCTCCGCGCCGTCGGCGGTGACGGTCGAGTTCAACGCCATGTTCTGCGCTTTGAACGGCGCGACCCGCACGCCCTCGCGGGCCAGCCAGCGGCAGATCCCCGCGGTCAGGACGCTCTTGCCGGCGTCGGACGCCGTCCCGGCGACCAGCAGCCCGCCACCCCTCGACGTCACCGCGCCTCCTCCCCCTCGCTCACCCTGGTCTACCGGCCACCGTCTTGGCCGGCGGCGGTACGGCCGCGCCCGTCGCTGCCCCGCGCTCCGCGACAACCGAGGGAATCCCACGCCCGCCACGGAGAGCCCGCCGCGCCGGTCTCAGCCCGGCAGTGGCCGTCGC
>NZ_JALKFU020000985.1 GCF_023242965.2 Frankia sp. AgKG'84/4 | reverse complement strand
GGTCAGGCCCGGTCCAGCTCCGCCAGGGTGCGACGCAGGCCCTCCGCCAGCGGGGTCGGCTCCCAGCCAAGCTCGGCGCGCGCCCGGCTCGCATCCGGAACCACGTTCCAGAGCAGGTAGTGGAGCTGCCCGCGGGACAGCGGTGGGGGCCGGCGGATCAGCCGGGCCACCAGTTCCCCGCCGGTGGCGAGCGCGCCGGCGAAGGCGGGCGGGATCGTGGCCCGCGGCGGGCGTCCACGACCGGCCACCGACACCACCAAGGCGGTCAGGTCACGCAGGCTGACGTGGGCGTCGGAGAAGATGTACCGCTGCCCGGGACGACCGGCGACGGCAGCCGCCAGCTGCCCGCGGGCGAGCCCCTCGGTGAACACCAGCCCGGATCCGCCCGGCGGCACCGCAGGTAGCCGGCCGCGCAGCGCCGAGCGAAACATCCGGTCCTCCAGCGACGCACGCCCGTGCGGTGGGAAGCCGTAGACGGCGGCCGGGTTCACGATCACGACCTCGACGTCGCCGCCGGCATCGAGGACGGCGCGCTCCGCCCGTTGCTTCGACCGCTCGTACGGGGTGTGCTTCGGCGCCGTCGCGAGGCTGGTCTCGTCGAACCGGCCGCCGGGCGGGGCAGCGAACACGTCGATGGTGCTGGTGTGCACGAGCCGGCGTACCCCGGCGCGGGCGGCGGCACGGGCCACGTTGGCCGAGCCGGTCACGTTGACCCGCTCGAACAAGCCGGGATCGGGCAGCCACTGCTCCGACACGCCCATGGCGTTGAACACCACGTCGACGCCGTCGACCGCGGGCAGCAGCGTCGCGGGATCGGTCACGTCACCGACCACGACCTGAGCCTGCACCGGCAGGTGGGCGCCGACACGGGCCGGATCGCGCACCAGGGCGCGCACCTCGTGCCCGTCCGCCAGCGCGGCCCGCACGACCGCGCCGCCGACCTTACCGGTCGCCCCGGTGACCAGGATCCGCGCCGGACGCAGCCTATGCCGGCGGCACCTCCGTCGTCCCTGTCACCGCGGCGGGCCGGGGCCGCGTTGCGTGCCGGTCCACCCGGCCGTCAAGCCGGTAAAATCAGGACGAGACTCGGGTGGCGTCAGGCCGGTACACGACCGGGACGGCCCCGCCCGTCCTTCGGCGTTTCCTGGGCCGGCGGAATGCCGATGGCGCTGGTCGTGCTTCTTTTCAGGTGACGGAAGCGACCGGCGGTGTGAGGAGGACCTCGATCGTGCTGGATCCGCGAGAACTCTACGAGCTCACCGAGGAAGCGTCGGACGACCCGATCGCGCAGCATCGCCCGGTCCTGCTGGAAGCGATGACCGGAGTGGTGGACGCCGGCAACGCGGTGGGCTTGGCCGGGGAGCATCTGCTGACCGCGCTCGAGCATCGCGTCGTCGCGAAGTTCGATATCGACCAGTTGCTGGACTACCGTTCACGCCGTCCCGCCATGATCTTCTCGGAGGATCACTGGGAGAGCTACGCCGAGCCGGTGCTGGCCATCTACCAGCTTCGCGACGAGTCCGACGTGCCGTTCTTTCTACTCACCGGGCCCGAGCCCGACCTGCAGTGGAAGCGGTTCTCGGCGGCTGTCCGCGGCCTCGTCACCGAGCTGGGCGTACGCCTCAGCGTGGGGATCAACGCGATCCCGATGGCGGTGCCACACACCCGCCCGGCCTCGCTCACCGCACACGCGAGCCGCAAGGAACTCATCGTCGGCCACGAGCCCTGGCTGCGGCGACTGCAGGTACCGGGCAGCGCCGGCCACCTGATCGAGTACGAGCTGGCGGGCGACGGCCGGGACGCGATGGGCTTCGCCGTCCACGTCCCGCACTATCTCTCCCAGACGACCTACGATAATGCCCCGTGGAGTGGTGTAGATCGGTTCGCGTTCCGCTCTGCGTCTTTCGCTATTATGCGGCCTGAATATC
>NZ_JALKFU020000984.1 GCF_023242965.2 Frankia sp. AgKG'84/4 | reverse complement strand
GTCGTCGGCGGCGCAGGCCAGGTGGAAGCCGCCGAGACCCTTGACCGCGACGACCGCACCGCCCGCGAGCGCCCGCTGGGCCGCCGCCAGCGCCGCGTTCGTTCCCCGTACCCGCCCGTCCGGGCCATCCGGCGCGGTGCCGGGCCGACCCGCGGGGGTGAACCACAGCTGTGGTCCGCAGTCGGGGCAGGCGATGGGCTCGGCGTGGAAACGGCGGTCCGCGGGGTCGGCGTACTGGGCCGCGCAGCGGGCGCACATCGGGAACCCGGCCATGGTGGTCGCCGCCCGGTCGTAGGGCAGCGACGTGGCGATGGTGAAGCGGGGGCCGCAGTTCGTGCAGGTGATGAACGGATGCCGGTGGCGCCGATCGGCCGGGTCGAACAGCTCCCGCAGGCAGTCGGCGCACACCGCGGTGTCCGGCGGCAGCAGGGTGCGTGGCCCGGCCGTGACGGTGCTCGCCGCGATCCGGAACCCGTCAGCGGCCCGCTCTCCCGCCGTCCCCCGATCGGGCGGGCCACCGGCGGACGCCTCCGTGACGGTGATCCGGTCGACGCGGGCGAGCGGCGGCGCCTGCGGCGCGAGCCGGCGCAGGAACTCCTCGACGTCCCCGGTGGTGCCGTCGACGTCGATGACGACCGCGGCCGAGTCGTTGCCGACCGCGCCCGTCAGCCGCAGCTCCCGGGCCAGCCGGTACACGTACGGCCGGAAGCCGACGCCCTGCACCACCCCCTCGACCAGGACCCGGCAGCGCACCGGCGCGGTCGCCGGGCCAGGGCCGGCGTGCGGCGATCCGGCCGGGTGCCCGCTCATGGGTGCCGTTCCCAGATCATGATCCGGTTGTTGCCGGAGTCGGCGACGGCGAGGCGCTCGCCCCGCAGCGACAGGCCGTACGGCCAGCAGAACGTGTCGGGGCCGACGGCGGTCCAGCGGTTCTCGCCGATCTCGGCGAACGTCGGCTGCCCCAGCACCGCGCCCGCCGGCGGCGCCGAACCGCGCACCGGACCGTCTCCCGGCGCCGGCGAGTCGCCCACCGTCGTGTCCGGTGCACCAGCCGCGTCCCGGCCGTTGGCCAGCAGTCCGTCCCAGAGCAGGACACGGTTGTCGGCGGTGTCCGCGACGGCCAGCAGACCGTCGTCCCAGTCGGCGGCGTAGGGGAACCGCAGCCGGTCGGCCCGCCCGCCGGCATACGGCGACTCGCCGCAGGTGACGGCGTCGGGCTGGCCGAGGACGAGGCCCGCGTCGCCGTCCGCGGTGGGATGCGGTGACCAGCCGAGCAGCCGGTGGTTGCCGGCGTCGGCGACGAGCAGTGCGTGGGCGGAGCCGGTGACGTCGTGCGGCCACCGGAAGCTGGCCGGGCCGGGCGTCCCGCCGCGATTGTCGGCCCGCGCCTGCGGGTCGGGCTGGCCGAGCACCAGGTCGGCCGGGGTGTCCGGCGAGGACGGGAGGCCGTCGGACCAGCCGAGTACCCGGCGGTTGCCGGTGTCGGCGACGTAGAAGCGCCCGCCGGCGAGCGCGACACCGAACGGCCAGTAAAAGGTGGTCGGGCCGCAGCCGCCACCTCGGTTCGCCTCGACGCTGTCCGCATCGGGCTGGCCGAGAACCAGGTCAGGGGCGACGTCCGGCGACTCGGGCACGCGGTCCCAGACCAGTACCCGGTGATGCCACGCGTCGGCGACGACGAGCCGGCCCTCGGTGACGAGGACGCCGGTCGGCAGGTGCAGGCCGCGGGCAGGACCACGACCGCCGGCGGCCGGGCCCTCGCTGAGGGCGTCGGGCTGGCCGAGCACGACGTCGGCGGGAGTCCCGTCGCGCTCGGGCCGGCCGTGCCAGAGCAGGATCCGGTGATTGCCCGAGTCGGCGGCGACGAGCAGGTCCTCGCCGAGCCACACCCCGCGCGGCGCGTAGAGGAACGACGCCGTCGGCCGCGCCG
>NZ_JALKFU020000983.1 GCF_023242965.2 Frankia sp. AgKG'84/4 | reverse complement strand
GGCCGGCTCGGCCGAACCGGCCGGTGGGAACGTCCGGTCGGCTCGCCGCCGTGGCGCCGATTCCCGGCCGCCGGCGCGGTCGACCGGGCGGCGGGGCACGCCGAACCTCTCCGCCCTCGCCGATGACGGCACAGGAACGTGTACGCCGGTCCGGCTGGCGCGATGTTGTCTTCCGCTGCCGGGCGACGCGGTCGTCGGCCTCACCACCCATGGCAGCTCGGTGTCGCTGCACCGCCGGGAGTGCCAGAACGCTGCCGAGGCGCGCGCCGAGCGGGAACGTGTCCCGGTGGTCGCCTGGTCCGCCCCCGAGATCGCGATCTTCCCGGTCGAGATCGCCGTCGAGGCGTTCGACCGCTACGGGCTGCTCGCCGACATCACCGAGGTCCTTTCCGAGACGTCCGTGCCGGTCCGGGCCGCGTCCACCGCCACCTCCGACGACCGCGTGGCCCACGCCCGCTTCACGATCGAGGTGACCGGGCCCGAGCAGCTCCTCGCGGTGCTCGGCGTCGTCCGCGGCGTCGGCGGGGTCTACGACTGCTTCCGCGCCTGCCCCACCCAGAGCCAGGCCCCCGCCGGCGAGCCGGCTTCCGCGCGCGTCGCCCAGGCGGCCGCCCCGGACGTCGCCGAGCCGGCGGGCGACCGCTCAGACTCGATCGCCGGGTAACACCCGGCCGCGGGACAGCTCCGCTCGTCAACTCCGCAGGCATCACCCGGACCCCACCGGGGGGCCATGGGCGGGACAACCACTTCCGGGGGATCGACAACCACTCCCGAGGCGTTACGGAGAGCCGCCAGCGCTGCGGTGAGTGACCGTCCGGGTGCCGGTATCGCGCCGCGAACCTCCCTTCCGTTCGGTCGCCCGCGGACGTCCATTGTCGGCGCACCGATCCGGAGCCCCGCCCGGTTTGCGCCCAGCGTGGTGCGACAACCCCGGAAGGTGCCCTCCGCTGACACGATTCGTAAACGTGATGTATCGGTTCTCTGTCGTTCCGGGCGGGTAGGCGTGGAATGTCGGAAGGGTAATGCTGTTCGTTCCGCTGCGCACCGAAAATTCAACGGCGACGTGGGTCGATCGATGTAGAGTATTGCGGGTATCCCTTGTTTTTCGGATGGGAGTGCGCGTGGGTCACCTGCAGGTCATCGTCAGTATCGACTCCCGGGATGGCGCCGAACGAATCGCCCGGGAGCTGGTCGAGGCCCGCCTGGCCGCCTGTTTCCAGGTCCTCGGCCCGATGAGAAGCATCTTCCGGTGGAACGGCGAGATCGAAGCGGCCGATGAATGGCTCTGTCTGGCGAAAACGACCACCGAGCGATTCGAAGAGCTTCGAGAGCGTCTCGTCGCGCTTCATCCGTATGACATTCCGGAGATCATTGCCACTCCGATAGTCGCTGGGCACGCCGACTATCTGGAGTGGATCAGCGTGGAGACCACGCCCAGCGTTCGGGGCTGACTCTCCAGCACGCGGGGCTGACCCTCCTGCGTGCCCGGCCCCCTGCGTGCCCGGCCCCCTGCGTGCCCGGCCCCCTTCCGCTGGCTCAGAGCAGCGCGTGCAGCTGGTCGTCCAGGTCCCGCACGGCGTGGGTGTGCTGCCAGGGCCGCAGGTGCTCGCGGGTGCGCCGGACGCGGGCGAGGCCGAGCGAGAAATCCGTCTGTGCCACGATCGACAGGGATTCTGCCGCGAAATGGCAGGCGGCCTCGATCTCCCGGCGCTGGACATGAACCTCGGCTATGTCACTCAACAACAACGACCGCTTCTTCGTGGCCCCGGGGCCGGCCGCGCGCAACGCGTCGGTGGCCGCCGCGTAGGCCGCGGCCGGGCGGCGCAGCCTCGTGTAGGTGGTGACCTTCAGGCCGTCCAGCCGGCCCCGGTCGAAGAAATGCGTCCATACCCGACCGCCGTCGGGCTCGCCCCGCTCGAACGCGTCCTGGGCC
>NZ_JALKFU020000982.1 GCF_023242965.2 Frankia sp. AgKG'84/4 | reverse complement strand
GCTGCGGTGTGCGGCGTCGTGCTGTTCGCCGACGCCGCCGACGCCGCCGCCGCCGCGCCCGGCAGTGACCGCGCCGGGGCCCTCGATCACCGTGCGGTCCGCGCCGGCTCGCTCGGCCGTCGCGCCGGACATCACGGTCGGTAGTCCACTGGCACCATACGGCGGTGCATCCGGCACACCGGCCACCCCTGCCTCACCTCGCCGCTGCCCCGCGGCCGACCTGACGTTGCAGGCCAAACCCGGAGGAATCGTAAATGCCCGATTGGGCACGTTACCGAGGGCGGGCAGGAGGGTCGAGTGCGCCACCAACCGTTCATCTATGCGTCGCCACGAGGCCACCATGGGCTGAGACGAGCCAGTCCACGGGATCGAGGGCGGCCGGTCCGCGACGGCCCGCCGGAGGGGACCCGTAGTAGAGTGACGGCATGCTCGCTCGCAGAAGTTCCTGGCGGGCCGCCTGTCCGGCGGCCCCGCTGATGCGCGCGTAGCACCACTCACGAACACGCGGCCGCCCCTCCGGCGGCCGCCGTGGTCACCTCCTCCCCGGCGTGCGAGCAGCGGCCCCGGGCCAGGCGGTTGTGTGTCCCGACCCGCGAGGACACCGACCATGGACCTGCTCCGCCCCCTGCTCACCGCCGTCTCGGCCGGCGGCGAACCCGGCCCGTTCGCTCTGCTGCGCCGCGGCGGCGCCGACCATCTCGACGTGCTGCGCGGCGAGCTCGCCGTGGTCGACCGGATCGCGGAGATCCCGCTGCCGACCGGGTCCACCGGGCCGCGCACGCTCGCCGTCGTCCCCTTCCGCCAACTCGCCGAGCATGGCCTGCCCTGCGTTGACGACGGCGCCCCGCTGGAATGCCTGCGCGTCACCGACCATGACCGGGTGCCGGTCTCCGCGGCCCTCGCCGCGCTGCCCACCACCGGCCCGAGGGCCACCGGCGGCCATTTCGACATCGACGACGACCAGTACGCCGAGACCGTCCGCACGGTGCTACGCGAGGAGATCGGCCGCGGCGAGGGCGCGAACTTCGTCCTGCACCGCACCTACACGGCCACCCTCGACGGCCCGCCGGTGGCCGCCGGGCTCGCCGCGCTGCGCCGCCTGCTGCGGGACGAACCGGGCGCCTACTGGACGTTCCTCGTCCACACCGGTGCCCGTACCCTCGTCGGCGCCACCCCGGAACGCCACGTCAGCGCCGAGGGCGGGACGGTGCGCATGAACCCGATCAGCGGCACCCACCGGCTGGGGCCCGCCGGCCCCGACCAGGCCGGGCTGCTGCGTTTCCTCGCCGACGCGAAGGAGACCGACGAGCTGTACATGGTCCTCGACGAGGAACTGAAGATGATGTCCCGCGTCGCCGCCGGTGGCACCGCGATCAGCGGGCCACGGCTGAACCGGATGGCCCATCTCGTGCACACCGAGTACCTCCTCGACGGCCGGGGCGACGCCGACGTCCGGGACATCCTGCGCGAGACGATGTTCGCACCGACCGTCACCGGCAGTCCGCTGCGCAGCGCGCTGCGAGTGATCGCACGCCATGAACGGCGCGGCCGGCGCTACTACGCCGGTGTGTGCGCCCTGCTCGGCCGGGACGGCGCGGGCCGCCAGACCCTCGACGCGCCGATCCTGATCCGCACCGCGGAACTCACCGCGGACGGGGTGCTGCGGGTCCCGGTCGGCGCGACGCTGGTGCGGCACTCCACGCCCCACGGCGAGGTCGCCGAGACCCACACGAAGGCCGCCGGCATCCTCGCCGCCTTCGGCCTGCGCACCCTGCCCGTGCGGAGCCCCGCGGGTCCCCCGTCCACATCCGCGGTGAGGTCGGTGGACCTCGCGGCGATCGGGGCGCTGGACCCAGGGTCGTTCGCGGCGCTGGCCGGCGCGGCGCCGATCACCGCCGCGCTCGCTGACCGCAACGCCGCGCTGTCCCGGTTCTGGCT
>NZ_JALKFU020000981.1 GCF_023242965.2 Frankia sp. AgKG'84/4 | reverse complement strand
GGACGGGGCTGGGCCGGCGGGTACGCGCCGGCGGGGGCACCACTACGCGGGGAGGCGACGACGTTCGGCCCGGCACCGCCCCGGCGGTGCCCTGACATGGTCTCGGTCACCGCTCACCCCCCACGGCGCCCGCGGGCCGGCGGCGGGCCCGCGTGCAGACGCTCGCGATCCGAGCGACCCGGACTGGGCTCATGCTGATCGCCCACGCCGCAAGAACAGTTCGGTCTGTCCGTATTCAGGTAGTTCCGCCGTCCCGACGTGTTCCGCCGACCGCCCGGTCCGGGCAGTTCGGCACACCCCGGCCGATCTCCACTCGAGCTGGAAACCCCCGCATCTCGCCGCGACTCGCTCAGACGGCCACGAGCTCATCCCTCGGTGATGCATCGACCGGACCTCCAGCGATCTTGCCCCGCAACTGACTGTGGGCCACCGTGGACAGCGGGCCGGCCACTCACCCGTCAAGCGTGGGCGCCTGGGCCACCTCAGCGCGCCGCGGGGCGAACCGGACCAGCGGACGCCGACGAGGCCGGCCTGCCATGGTCACGGGGCAACGTTACCGGCTCTCTGCGGCCGATCCACCAGCGGCCCGACAAAGCGACCGGGTGGCGACGGCGGGACCGCCGGCTGTTGCGGCGGCGTCAGGCGTCCGTTTGTGGCGCCCCAAGGTAACAGAGTTCGGGTCGAGTTCCGGTAACCCGGTGTAGCGATTTTCGACGTTCTTCCGCTTGTCCCGACTTATCCGACTGCAGCCGTCCACCGGCACGCTGCGTATACATAAAGCGCCGACGATGCTACGTTGCGTCAGGACGCCCCGGCCCTGCCGGGGAGCCGACGGCCACCCTCCCGCACGGGTGCCGACGGGAGAGGACCGTGCGCTTCACGCCGCCGAGCGGCCGGGGAGGGCGCGGGTGCGGGACGGTCGGCGCCTGCCGGACGGGTGGGGGCGCCCAGGCAGGCGCCGGCTGCTGACCAGGCGAGCGGGTCCACCACAGCACGGGGCTTCCCCGGTGACAGCGGATGATCCGCGCCGCGTCGGGTGGCCTCGGAAGCCGGCCACCGGCCACCGAGGCGTCCCGGATCGCGAGGTCAGGGCAGGGCGGCGACGATGTCGGCGATCGACTTGCGGGGGCCCGTGTAGAACGGCGTCTCCAGGCGGGTGTGCCGCCGGGCCGCGCTGGCGCGCAGATGACGGATGCAGTCGACGATCCGGTGCAGCTCGTCGGCCTCGAAGGCGAGCAGCCACTCGTAGTCACCCAGACCGAACGAGGCGACGGTGTTCGCCCGGACGTCCTCGTACTCGCGTCCCATGATCCCGTGTTCGGCGAGCATCCCGCGCCGCTCGTAGTCCGGCAGGAGATACCACTCGAGCGACCGGTTGAACGGGTACACGCAGGCATACCCGCGCGGGTCCTCCCGGCGCACGAACGCCGGGATGTGGTTGCGGTTGAACTCGGCGGGGCGGTGCAGGCCGACCGCCGACCACACCGGGCGCAGATGCCCGCCCAGCGCCGTCTGCCGAAACCGCTGGTAGGTCTCCTGTAGCAGGTCGGGATCGGGGCTGGTCCACCAGACCATGAGGTCCGCGTCCGCCCGGTAGCCGGACAGCTCGTACACCCCGCGGGTGTAGACGTCCTTCTCGAGGGCGCCGTCCAGCATGGTGTTGACCTCGTTCGTCAGGGAGGTCCGATCGGCCGGCAGCGGACGGTCGGCGGCGAAGACCGACCATCCGGTGTAGAGCATCTCAGCGTTGAGATCATTCGCGGACTTCGTGGACTCCGGCATAACCCGTCTCCTTGTCGGCCGGCCGGATCGACCCCGGCCGGATGGCTCTCAGACTCCCGGGCCGAGGGCGTCTGCCTGCGCCGGGCTGCCCGCCGGCCGGGCGGTCCGCAGCACCGTCGCGGCGGCGGCCTCCCCCGACCGGATGCAGGCCGGGATGCCGACGCC
>NZ_JALKFU020000980.1 GCF_023242965.2 Frankia sp. AgKG'84/4 | reverse complement strand
GCTCGCCGCCGGCCTCGACCCGCTCGACCAGGGCGCGCAGCGCGTCGCGGTCGGCGACGTCGCAGGCCGCGAGGGTGACCCGGCTGCCGAGAGCGGTCAGCTCGGCGACGAGCTCGGCGGCTCCCGGTGCCTGCTCACCGCGACGGCTGGCGAGGACGAGGTGTGGCGCGCCGGCGCGGGCGAGCCAGCGGGCCAGCCTGGGGCCGAGCGCGCCGGTGCCGCCGGTGACGAGGACGGTGCCACGCGGGCGCCAGTCCGTGCCGCTTCCCCGGTCGGCCCGGTCAGCCTGGTCGGCGCTCCCCCGGTGGCCGGGGGCGGCCCGGACGAGTCGGCGGGCGAATGTTCCCGCGGGCCGGATCGCGACCTGGTCCTCGCCGCCGCCCGCCGGGCCGGCCGCGACGACCGCGAGCAGCTGGGCCACCGCGCGTTCGTCGCAGCCAGCGGGAAGGTCCACCAGACCACCCCAGCGATCGGGATGTTCCAGACCGACGACCCGGCCCAGCCCCCAGACCGCCGCCTGCACGGGAGCGTCGATCGGCTCGGACCGGCCGATGGACACGCCACCTCGGGTCAGCATCCACAGCGGCGCCGCCACATCGAGGTCGCCCAGCGCCTGGGTGAGCACCAGGTTCACGGCCAGCCCCGCCGGCAACCCCGGATGCGCCGGGTGGACGTTCTCGGCGAACGCCAACGTGGACAGGACCGCGACGGGTCGCACCGCACAGGCCGGGGCGCCGGCGAAGGCGTTGGTCAGCGCGGCGGCGACCGTGACGCGGTCGGTGTCGCCGTCGGCGAGTTCCACCGTGAGCACGTCGACACCTGCCCGGCGCAGACCATCGGTCACGGCGACCACCCACGGGTCCGCGCCGTGACCGACCGGGTGGACCAGCAGCGATGGGCCGGTGCGGGCGGGCTGTGTCGTGGCCTCGACCGGGCTCCAGGCGATCCGATAACGCCAGGTGTCGATGATGGACGCCCGGGCCTCGCGGCGGCGCCAGGACGAGAGTAGCGGCAGGGCCTCCCGCAGTGGCTCGAGCGGGACGTCGGCGCCGAGGGCGGTCGTCATCGCGGCCAGGTCCTCCTGGTCCACCGCGGCCCAGAACCGGGCCGTGGCCGGATCCGCCGCCGGCCCGGGCGTGATCTCGGGTGCGGCGGCGACGCGGGGCAGGTCCACCCAGTACCGCTGTTCCTGGAAGGCGTAGGTGGGCAGGTCGACCTGCCGCGGCGACGTCCCGAACGCCGGCGCCCAGTCCACGGCGGCGCCGTGGGTGAACGCCTCGGCGACGCTCGCGAGGAAACGATGGGGACCCCCGTCATCACGGCGCAGGGTCCCGAAGGTCACCGCGCTTGAATTCGGCGCCGCGTCGATGGTCTCCTGCATTCCCACCGTCAACACCGGATGCGCACTGACCTCGATGAACATCCGGTGACCGTCATCAACCAGCCGACGGACCGCCGGTCCGAACTCCACCGGCTGGCGTAGATTGCGCACCCAGTAGCCGGCATCCAGCACCGCGGAATCCACCAGCCCGCCGGTCACCGTCGAGAAGAACGGCACCCGCGGCACCCGCGGAACAACGCCCGCCAGCGTCGCGCGCAGCTCATCCGCGACACCGTCCACCTGCGCCGAATGCGACGCGTAGTCCACCGCGATCCGCCGAACCCGCACACCCTCCGCTTCACAGCCGGCGAGAAACTCCACCAACACCTGCGGATCACCCGACACCACCGTCGAACGCGGCCCGTTCACCGCCGCCACCGACAACCGCCCGCTCCACGGTCCGATCCGTTCCCTCACCTGACCGGACGGCAACGCCACCGACGCCATCCCACCCCGACCCGACAGTCGCGCCGCCACCAGCCGGCTGCGCAGCGCCACCACCCGCGCCCCATCCGCCAGACCCAACGCCCCCGCCACACACGCCGCCGCGATCTCCCCCTGCGAATGCC
>NZ_JALKFU020000979.1 GCF_023242965.2 Frankia sp. AgKG'84/4 | reverse complement strand
GGTCGGCCCGGCCGCCGTCGTGGGCCGCGCGTCCGCGCCACCACCTGACCCACAGCCGGCGACCAGCACCACCGCGACCAGCACCGCGACGACCAGCCGACAGCACGGCCGTGACCGCATGCTCCCACCTCTCCCGCCCGCGTCGCCCGCATCCCGCCGGGGCGAGGCCGGCCACCGCTGCCAGCCCCGACAGCTTGCCCGCCGCCAGCTTCACCCCGTCACGCGCCCCCGCGCGAGCGATCGCGGTCGCCGGGCCGGCGGGGCCGGCTGTCCGTCGCGCCAGCATGCCCTCTTCTTTCCGGAACGGCGTTACGAGCCACCTCCCGTCAGCGACGAAGGTGACGTATCGGGCAGTATCCATGGTTTTTGGTATCCGCACCTTGCAGCCGTCATCGTGCACTGATAAACCGATTCCCGCTGGCGCCGTTTCGGCGCGGCGTTCTCACCCACCGCGGCGTAGGACGGGGGCGACGAGTGAGTCTGAACATTGACATTCTTGACGTCGGCCAGGGCGACGGCATCGTCGTCTGGTTTCCGAACGGAAAGACCATGATGGTCGACCTCGGATCGACCAAGAACAAGGGGATCGTCACCGCCGACTCCTTCGCCTACTTCCAGCAGCACACCAAGTTCGCGAAGCTCGGCGAGACCCTCGACTACCTGGTCCTGACGCACGGGGACCGCGATCACTACAACATGATCGTGCCATTCGTCGAGAAATTCCGCCCGAAGATTCACAACGTTATCCATGGGGGCCCGGCCGCCGAGTACACGGCGCCCGACGGAAACCTTATCGACTGGCTTCGAAACTACATGGCCCGCACCCACTCCCTGACCCTGAACACCGTCGGCTCGGTGCCGAAGTTCCCCTACGGCGTGGGGCCGAACGAGAACTCCGTCGGCGAGTTCGGGGCCGAGGTCCTCATCCAGTGCATGGGCCTGCGCGTCGACGGGACCGACGCGGGTTATGTCAAGAACAGCAAGAGCGTCGTGCTGCAGATCCGGTATCCGGCGAACAGAAGGCCACAACGGGTTGTCACACTCACCGGCGACGCCACCCGGCACGTCGAGAAGTTCATTCTCGACACATACAAGAACACCGGCGGCCTGTCCCAGGACCTGCTGCGCAGCGACATTCTTAAGGTCGCCCACCACGGCTCGCACCGCACCTCGAACCACGCCGAATGGATTCGAGCCGTCAATCCGTACTTCGCGTTCCTCACCTCCGACCGATCGGGCTCACTCGACGGAGACCAGATAGCCACCGGTCACCGACTCCCCCAGCACCTCGTCCTCGACCTGCTGCGGAAATACGCGACCCGGCTGGCAAAGGGAATCGCGGTGCACCCCTACGTCTCCTCCTTCCAGCGGAAGGACTACGACGAGTACAACCTGGCCCCCGACATCCCCGGCGAGCCGCTGCCCGTTCCCGCCATCACCGACGGCTGGGTCCAGAACCACGACGGCTTCGGCATCTTCTCGACCCTCGCCAGCATGGGCATCGGCGCGACCGACCCCGACCAGGGCGCCCAGTACCGCATCGAACTGACCGCCGACGCCGCCATCAACATCTCCGGTACCGCCGACTTCACCACCTTCAACCCCATCACCGGCCTGTTCCCAAGTTGAAACGAAGCCCAGCCCAGGTCCTCGGGCTGGGCTGGGCTGGGGACTCTCGGCCGCCCACCTCCGGCCGGTAGCGATCAAGGGTCCGGCCGCCACTCAGCGGGACCGGGCACAGCCTAGGCAGGCTCCCAGCGCCAGCCGTTGTTGTCGCGGCAGACAATCGCCTCGCCGTTCGCGGCCACCCCGCGCACGCCGTGGTCCGCCTTACGGCAGAACTGCCCCGGCTTGTAACAGTTACCGGCGTTGCTCAGCGGCTGGCATGCGGGGGCTGGCTGTTGCGCGGCCGCGGGCGGCGGCGCGGCCTGAGCCGGCGGCGCGGCCTGAGCC
>NZ_JALKFU020000978.1 GCF_023242965.2 Frankia sp. AgKG'84/4 | reverse complement strand
CGGCGGTCCCGCGCGGGCCGCGCGGATGTTCGAGGCCGCCGGCTGGCAGGTGCTCTGCGTGCGTTTCGGCCGCCAGCTCGCGGCCCTGCTGGAACGACCCGGCGGCCAGGCGCTGCGGATCCGCCTGGACCAGCTCACCCCGTCGCAGTACCGGGACCTGCTGCACGCCCGCGGCGCCGATCTGCGCCGCGGGCTCGCCGGGCCCGGCGCCACCGGTGTCGGCATCAGCCGGCTGTTGGACACCCTCAGCGACGAGGAGATCCTCGCCTGCCTGCGTGACCTCGGTGGCCACGACATCCCGCTGCTCATCGACGCGTTCGACGAGGTCGCCGCCGACCGCCCGACCGTCCTGTTCGCCTACGTCGATGACCGACTGCTCCCGCCGGACGATCCCGGCCACGACGACACGACCGCCGGCGGGCCGGTCGATGGCGGGCCGTCGCACGTCGCCGATCCCGGGGCGCCGTCCGGACAGGAACCGGACGTGGCCGCCGCTGTCGACCTGTCGCCCACCGCGGGCACGGTCACCGCGGGCACGGTCACCGCGGGCACGGTCGCGCGGCGGTCGGATCGGGCGGCGCTCGAACCGCTGCCGTGGAGCTCCGGGGCACGCCGACTCGCCCGCCATGTCGCCCGGTATCTGGACCGGGCGCCCGTCGCGGCACGGGATCCGGCGCTGGTCCCGCCGCGGGCGGGCCGCCCGTTCCCGGGCTGGATCTCCACTCAGGACGCGTTCGGCGCGCTGCTGCGTGACCTGCCCGGTCTCGCACCGCAGGCCGCCGCGGCGGTGGTCACGGTCAGCACCCGCGCGGCCGACCCGGTGCTGGCCGGCTGGCTCGCCGCCGCGGGCGGGTCATCGGATGAACCCGGCAGCGCCACGGAACCGGCCGCCCCGCGACCTCTGCCCCCCGCGGACGGCACTGCCGGTGCGGCCAGCATGGGCGCGAACGGCCACGGCGGCGCGAACGGCAACGGCGGCGCGAACGGCAACGGCGGCGCGAACGGCAACGATGGCGCGGCCGGCAACACCGGGGATTCCGGCACGACCGCGCACGGGCGGCCCCGTGGACGGCACGTCGCTGGTGGGCTGTCCGCGACGGCGTTCGGTGGGGTGCTCGGTTCCCTCGGGGTGGCGTGGAGCCGCCAGGGCCTGCCGCTGTTGCCGATCGGCGTGGCCGACGAGGCGTCCGCCGGGCAGGTGCTGCCGGGCTGGCTCGCCGCCTGCGAAGCGGACGCACGCAGCGTGCTCGCGGTGGCCGACACGGGGTTCGACCCGGCGGCCAGGGCGCTGGTCTGGAGTGGCGGCGAGGGTGTGCCCACCGCGGTCGCGACGACGTGGCAGCCGGCGTTCGCGGCCGACCTGTCCTGGTGTCTGCTCGCCGGCCTCGGCCGCCTCGCCCGTCTGGACGGTGCGGCCAGCCTGATCCGGCTCTCCGCCCGGCCGGTCGACCAGCGCCTCGCCGAGTTGCCCGCGGACCCGGGCGGGCTGCGCCGGCGCCGGGCACTGGTGCTCGCGGGCGGCTACCGGCTGCACGACGGCGGTCCGGGCGCCGTCGTCACCCTGGTCGGGGTGGGCCCGGTGCTGCCGGAGGTCCTCGACGCGGCGGCGCGGCTGCGGGCCGGGCTGCGCCGCGAGGTCAGCGTGGTGTGCGTGACCTCGCCGAACGCGGTGTTCCATGCCCTGCAGGCCCGGCGCGGACTGGCCGAGGGCTCGGACGCCCTGCTCGCCGAGCTGTTCCCGGCGCGGTGCCGCGGCCCGATCGTCACCGTCGTGGACGGCGACCCGCGGACGCTGAGCTTCCTCGCCGGCGTGCACGGCGATCCGATCTCCACCCTCGGGTCCGCCGCGCCGCCGCCCGGCACGGTCGGGCCCACGGGTGGCGGCGGCGCCCCCGTGCCCGTCGACACCATCGTCGGCACCGCGTTGGACCTCCTCGACGAGGCCGCCCAGCGCTGAGC
>NZ_JALKFU020000082.1 GCF_023242965.2 Frankia sp. AgKG'84/4 | reverse complement strand
GCGCCGCGCCGCTGCGGGCGTCGGCGCTCCGCTGGCGCTCCGCGGGCCGCGCCCTGCTGGTCAGACTCATCGCCGAACTGGCCTATGAGGAACTCCTCCACCCCGAGATCCCCGAGATCCCCGAGCACCCCGAGCACCCCGAGCACCCCGAGATCCACGACCAGTGGCCTGGCGCGAACGGGGACGATGATCCTGCGATCGGGCGGGGGCCAGCGCGTACGTACACCCTGGCGGCGGCGGGCTGCACCTACGTCTTCCGGGCGCGGCGGGGCACGTTCGGGTCATGGTGGCTAGAGCCCGCGACACTGGTCCGGTCGAACGCGCCTGGCCACGGCGCCGACGAGGACCCGTTGGCGGATGGTCCCGCTGACGACCCGGTTCGTTTCCTGCGAGACCTGCAGTCCGAACTCGGCTGGTCCGACCAGGTGCTCGCCGACGTGATCAGGGATCTGTTGGCAACGCAGGCCGCGGACCGGTGCCTGCTGGAATCGGCCATCCCGGCGGCGGACCTCGCCGACCTCCCGTTCGTCGCGCTGGAAGGGCGCCAGTCCGGGCACCCGTGCCTCGTCGCCAACAAGGGGCGACTCGGGTTCGGTGCCCAGACGGACCTCTACAGCCCGGAGGCCCGCTCGCCCTTCCGGCTGCGCTGGGTCGCGGCCCACCCGAGCATCGGGCTCTTCCAGCAGATCCGCTCCGCCACCGTGCCCCGGGCGGAGCGCCCCACACCGGCCGGCGCCGGGACGGCGCCCCTGGCCGGACCGGAGCTGCTGATGACCGAACTCGACGAGGACACCCGCGCCCGGTTCACGGCGACCCTCGTCCACGCGCTTGGCGACGCGACGGTCGGCGCGGCCGCCGTGGACTACGTCTGGCTGCCCGTGCACCCCTGGCAGTGGGAGAACGTCATCGTCCCGCTCTACGCTGCCGAACTGGCAACCGGGCTGCTCGTCCCGCTGGGCGAGGCGCCCGACCGGTACCTCCCGCTCCAGGCCATCCGTACGCTTGCCAACATCGACGTGCCGGCGCGCCGAAACGTCAAGCTTGCCCTGATGATCCGCAACACCCTGGTGTGGCGGGGGATGTCGGCGGCGGACGCCGTCGCCGGCCCCGCGGTGTCCAGCTGGCTGCTCGACCTGGCCACGGCTGACCCGTTCCTGCGCGAAGCCACCAGGGTGATACCCCTGCCCGAGGTCGCGGGCGCCACAGTCCGTCATCCGGCCTACGACGGCATCCCCGCGGCGCCCTACCGGCTGCACGAGCTGCTCGGTGCGCTCTGGCGCGATCCGGTGGACCAGCATCTGGACCCCGGGGAGCGGGCTCGCAGCCTCGCGTCGCTGCTCCTGACCGGATCGGATGGACGGGCGCTGGTCACCGAACTCGTGGCCCGATCGGACCGGTCGGCGCGGGACTGGCTGGCCGCCCTGTTCTCCGCGCTGCTGCCACCGCTGCTGCACTACCTCTACCGCTACGGTGTCGCCTTCACCCCGCATGGCGAGAACGTGCTGTGCGTCTTTTCGGCCGATGAGCTCCCCACCCGCATCGCGATCAAGGATTTCGGGGCGGACATCGAGCTGGTGGACGATGACGTCGCGGCGCTCGAGCTGCTTCCCCCGGCGGTGGCCGAGCACTGCCGCCGCTGGCCGGGGGCGATGCTGGCGCATTCGGTGCTCTCCGCCGTGTTCGCCGGCCACTTCCGTTTCTTCGCCGTACTCGTCGAAGACCATCTCGAGATCGGGGAGGGCGAGTTCTGGCGACTGGTGCGCGCGAGCATCGACGGCTACCACGCGCGTTTCCCGGAGCTGCGGCAGCGTTTCGCGCAGATCGATCTGCTCGCGCCGAGCTTCGACCGGGTCTGTCTGAACCGTGAGCAGTTCGCCGGCGCCGGGTTCCATGACCGGGCCGAGCGGGACGGCGGGTTCGACCTGATCCGCGGCCACGTCGCGAATCCGGTGGCGACCCCGCCCGCCGACCAGACGGGCCCCGAGCGGGCGACGTCGGCGGCCCGCCCGGAGACGGGGTGAGGGCCACCCCGGGCCCCCCGGCCCGTTCGGGGGAGGGCACGCCGCCGACGGACGGGCCCGGCCGGGCGGTGCTCACGGACCTGCTGACCGGTGACGACCCGATCGACGAGGTGGTCGTCGCGACCGTCGACCTGCCGGGTCGGCTGGTCGGCAGCGCCGTATCGCCGGAGCACTTCACCGGCGAGGTCCTCCCCGGGGGCCTCGGTGCGTGCGCCTACCTGCACGCGGTCGACGTCGACATGCGGACCGACGGAGGCTATCCACGCACCCCCTGGCTGGACGGCTTCGGTGACCTCCGGCTCCGGCCGGACCTCGCCAGCCTCTCCCGTGCACCGTGGCGCCGGTCCAGCGCTGTGGTGCTGGCGGACGCCTACTGGCCCGACGGGACCGTGGTGGACGTCTCTCCCCGTGCGGTACTGCGCCGCCAGCTCGACGCGCTGGCCGCGGACGGTCTGACCGCCCTTGCCGGGACCGAGCTGGAGTTCCTGGCGTTCCGCGAGTCCTACGAACGCGCGGCGCGGTGTGCCTGGTCCGATCTGACCCCCGCAAGCCGGTACAGCATCGACTACGCGCTCTCCGGGGCTGAGGAACTCGACGAGCTGGCCCGCGGCATCCGGCTGGCGATGGCCCAGGCGGGCATTCGCGTCGAGTCCGCCCGGGGGGAGGTCCATCCGGGCCAGTACGAGATCGTGTTCCACTACGCGGAGGCACTTCGGACGTGCGACGCTCACGTCCTCTACAAGACGACCGCGAAGCGTCTCGCCGCGGCCCGCGGACAGGCGCTGACCTTCATGGCGAAGTACGACGCCGGGGAGGGCAACTCGTGCCATGTCCATCTCTCGCTGCGCGAGTCCGCGAACGACAGGCCGGTCTTCGCGGCCCCCGTCGACCGGGGCGGGCCGGCGCACGCGTCGACCGAGGCCGGTGATCGCCCGTCTGACCATGGCGCTCACGCGCGCGCCGACACCGCCGGCATGTCGCCGCTGATGTGCTCGTTCGTCGCCGGCCAGCTCGCCTGCATGGCCGATTTCACGCTGCTGTTCGCCCCGAACATCAACTCCTACAAGCGGCTGGCGCCGGGTGCTTTCGCCCCGACGGGGATCAGCTGGGGCCGGGACAACCGGACGTGCGCCGTGCGGGTCGTCGGCAGCGGGCCAGGGCTGCGGGTCGAGCACCGGGTGCCAGGCGGCGACGCCAACCCGTACCTGGCCGTCGCGGGAATCCTCGCCGCCGGCCGCTACGGGATGGAGCACGGCCTGGCGCTCGAGGACGGCCGGGTCGACAACGCCCTCACGGTTTCAGGTCTGCCGCCGCTGCCGACGACGCTGCGCGACGCCGCGGCACGGTGGCGGTCAAGCCCGATCGCCCGGGCCATGTTCGGCGAGCGGGTCGTCGACCATCTGGCCCATGCGGCCGAGGTCGAGCTGGCCGGGTACGACCGGACGGTCACCGACTGGGAGCGCCGTCGCGGCTTCGAGCGGTTCTGAGGCGGCCGTGGGTGGTGCCGGCTGGAACTCGTGCAGCCCAAGCCGGTCATGCAGGAGTCGCAGCGGGCGGGGAGCCCACCAGTTCGCCCCACCCGCGACCCGCATGAACGCCGGGACCAGCACCCCCCGGATGAGGGTCGCGTCGAGCACGATGGCCAGTGCCGTGCCGACCCCGAACATCTGCATGAACCGGACCGACGACGTCGCGAACGCGATGAACGTGACGGCCAGCAGGGCGGCGGCGGTGGTGACGATCCGGCCGACCCGCGCGAGCCCGGCGGCCACCGCCTCGGTGTTCGAGGCCCCGCCGTCATGCGCCTCCTTGATCCGGGAGAGCAGGAAGACCTCGTAGTCCATCGACAGCCCGAAGGCGATGCAGAACAGCAGCACGGGCATGGAGGTGTCCAGCGGCCCCGGGGTGAAGTCGAGCAGGCCGGACAGATGCCCGTCGCTGAAGATCCACACTGCGACGCCGAACACCGCGCAGGTGGACAGACCGTTGAGCACGATCGCCTTCAGGGGCAGCAGAACGCTTCCGGTGAACAGGAACAGCAGCACGACCGTCAGCAACGCGATCAGGCCCAACGCCAGCGGCAGCCGATCGGCGATCGCGGTCTTGCCGTCGACCAGGACGGCCGGCGCGCCGCCAGTGAGCACGGTGGTCGACTCGGGTACCGGCACCGCGCGGACGGCCCGGACCAGCTCCTGCGCCCGGCCCGACGCGTAGTCCACGGTGGGGATCACCTGGAGCATCTGTGCGCCGGGTGCCCCGAACCGGGCACTGGTCGGATTGGGGGGTGTGGCGCGCCCGCCGTGCACGTAACTACCGAGCGAACCGTCCACCCGGGCCACATCGGGTAGCCGCGACAGGGTGGCGGTGTAGGCGGCGAGGGCGGACCGGTCGACCGACGGGGATCCGTCCCGGGACCGCACCACCAGGTTGAGAGCACCGCCGAGGTCGACGGTGAACTGCTCGCGCAACGCGTCGCCGACGACCCGGCGCGGCGCCGCCCCGGGTCGCAGGACCCGCTCGTCGGGAGTGCCGAAGTTGACGTGCAGGAAGGGCACCCCGAGCACCAGCAGGACGGCGATCACCGGCAGTCCGGTGAGCACGGGCCGGCGCATCACCGCGGTGGCGAGCGAGCGCCAGAACGGTGACTCCGCCGACTCCCGGGCCGCAGCCCGCGATGCTTGCCCGGCCGGCCCGGCCGGCCCGGTCGGGGGGTCGGCCCGCCGTCGGCGAACCCTCCCAACGATGCCCCCGACACGCAACGCGTTCACCCGGTCGCCGAGGACCATGAGCAGCGCCGGCAGCACGACCAGCGCGGCCAGGACCGCGACCACGGTCACCGAGATGCCCGCGTAGGCCATGGACTTCAGGAAGTACGGCGGGAAGAGTAACATCACCGCGGCGGTCACGATCACGGTCGCGCCGCTGAACAGGATCGTCCGGCCGGCGGAGCGCACCGTGACCGCCACCGCGTCGGCGCGGTCGCGCCCGGCGGCGAGTTCCTCCCGGAAGCGGCTCACCATCAGCAGTGAGTAGTCGATGCCGAGGCCGAGGCCGAATGCGGTCGCGAGGTTGACCGCGAAGATCGACACATCGGCGACGTTAGCGATGACGGACAGCACCGCTAGGCCACCGACCATGGCCAGCAGTCCGACGCCCAGGGGCAGCAGGGCCGCGACCACCCCGGCGAACGCCAGGACCAGAAGCACGAGGGTGACGGGGATCGCGAACGTCTCGGCCTTCGCCAGGTCGCTGGAGACCTGGCTGCCGATGTTCACGCCGACGGTGGCCGCACCGCCCGGTTGGACGATGACCGCCGCCGGCGAGTGGTCACCGGACTCGTAGCGGTCGACGACGTCCACGGCCTGGTCATCGTCCGCGACGCTGGCGATGACCAGGGCCGACCGGCCGTCCTGGGAGCGTAGTAGCGATCCCGCACCGGTCCAGTAGGACACGACGTCGCGGGCGCCTGGCTGAGCCGCAAGATCGGCGGCCACGGCGCGACCGGCGGCCGCGACGGGTGCGTCATCGACGTCGCCCCGTCGGGCGGTGACGAGCAGCAGTACGTTCGGGCGGCCGTGAAAGCGGGTGTCCAGCTGGTCGGCGGCCCGTGAGGACTCCGATGCCGGATCGTCGAAGCCGCCGGTCTGGAGCTTGCCGAACGCGGTCGCGGCCAGCACCCCGCCGCCGAGCAGGACCACGACGGTGAGCACAAGCACCAGGCGGGGACGGCGTGTGACCAGCCCGAGCAGGGGTGCGAACACAACATCCTCCGCAGGTCGACCGAGTGACATTAGGACAATGTTCTCGTTCGGCGTGAGGAGCTAGTAGAGGCCCACCGCCTGGAGCGGGTGACCGGCCGGTGGACCGCCCGGTCCGGCCACCCGTCCGGCCACCCGTCCGGCCACCCGTCCGGCCACCCGTCCGGCGATGATCAGATCAGGCGGACGTTCGCATCCGCCGGCCCAGGGTGTCCAGAGCCAGCCGACGAGCGCTCTTTATTTCCGGCAGCCGGGCCTGGTAGGCCGGAGCGGTAGCAAGCGGCTGGTAGAAGCCGTGCCGCGGCACGAAGTCCGACTCGTCGTAGCCCGCGGGTCGGTGGAGCGCGTACGTCCGACCTGGAAACAAAAGATCATAGTTGTCGGCGATCTGCCAGATGGCGACATGTGGATCCACCCGGCGACGCTGGAAGTAGGCCTCCAGCACATCGATTGTGAAACTGATCTCATGGAACTGTTTCACGAGGGCGTGGTAATGCTGCCCGACCTGGTACTTGATCGGAAGCTCGACCTGGAGGCTGTCGGAGTAGTCCAGCAGATCGAGGGCGAGAACCTTCAGCGAAGTCTCCACCCCATACCCACGGGAGAACGCGAGCGAGGCGAACACATCGGCATCTATCACGAACTCCCCGATCAGCGGCTGAATCGTCCGCGTGATCGAGGGCACATATCGGGCGAGTTGCTTCGACAACAACGACCGAAGCATCTCGGTGGTTCGTCCGCCCGGTCGACCATCGCCGGTCACCCGGCGAGAACTACCATTCACGAGTAGTGGCGCATTGCCGGCGGTGGTCGCCGCCGCAAGCACCCCGACTGTGTACGGATCGTAGCTTTCCAGATCGGCATCGTGAAAGATGAGGCGATTGCCGAACGCGAGGTACGCGAGGCTGCGCATCGCGCCGGCCTTGCCACCTGCCGCCGTCGACTCCCGGCCGGCGTGTCGCTGCAGGACGGACTGCCCGCGGACGACCCAGCTCGCGCCGGCCTCCGTCGCGATGCGCACCAGGTCGTGCTCGTCACCGTCCGAGGACGGGTCGACGACAACGCCGATCTCGTCCAGCACGCCACGTTCCTGCATCCACCGCTGGCGGTTCGCGGCGATGATCTCCCCGACGGTCCGGGCTGCCTCCGGGCCACGGGCCGGGATCAGCAGGCTCAGCGTGATGCCTTTGGCGAGCTTGTCCGCCTCGATCGCGTCGAGGTCGAGGCTGGTGGGTTCGAGCGTTCGCACGGACGCCCCTCTCTCGTGACCTTTCTTGGGTACGGACAGACCCCGTACCGGTGACGACATCCTCAACCCTGCCGCGAGTGTGCCGGGGGGTATCACGCGGACCGGTCGATGATTCCCTCCCACCCCGCTGATCGGATGATTACCTACCCCTGCCCACAACGCACCACCTGTGCGGCTGTTTCCGGCACGACCGGTGCCGCGGTTCGCTGGCGTCCTCCGCGAGGATCTCGGGTACCAGCGATCCGGCGCGTTCCAGATGCCGGAGCGTCAAAGTATCGGTGTTCCAGCCGAATCCGTCACTCCCCCGTTTGACGGCTGGTCTCCACCATCACCTCAGGCAGGCCGCGATCACGAAACGCCGCGCACACCGGCAGACTCCCCCCGCATGAGCACATGTGACAGCCGGCCGGACACCCAGAGTGGCAACCCCGGGGCGATCGGGGAAGAACTACCCACGCCCTGGCCAGACGATGCCACGCCGACACCGCGCGGCCGGGCAGTCTGCCGGCAGGAGTGAGCCACCTGGCGCCTGGGCCAGGTGGGCGGCGCGCCGCGATCGGCAGGACGTCGCGGCCGCGCGGTCGCACAGAGCGAGCACCGTAGGGGCCCACTTGGTGAGCGCAGGGCCGGTCCCGACACGTGGTTCGGCTCCCGCGGGGCCCCGCGCCGGACGACCGGTACGGGCCACCCTGCGAGCCGTACAGCGGTCACCGCCGCCCGCGCGGGAGATCATCGGGGGCGTTGCCCCGAGGCATCCTCAGGGATGCGCGACGAAGTTGAAGTGCCGGCCGGTGTCAAAGGTGTCCCGAAACTTCGGCAGAGTGTACGGACCGTTGCCGTCCAGATCGAAGATCCGCATTCCGAGATCGCCGTCGACGAGCGTGTACATCTCATCGGCCGTCGTGCCGAAGTCACGGGCGCCGGCGCCGAACTCGAACACCAGGTGGGGACGATACGCGGAGATCAGCTTGCGGGCCCCCCGGAAGACCCTGTATTCGGCGCCCTCGACATCCACCTTGATCAGGCTTGGTTCGTAACCCGCGGGCAGCGACTCATCGAGCACCTCGACGTCGACCTCGATCTGCTCGACCTCCTCTGTGTCCGCGACACGGTCCTGCAGCCCGCTGTAGGCGGGCCGACTGCGGACATATGCGAAGGGCAGGATTCCGGGTTCGTCGGCCAGCGCGGCCTGGCGCACTTCGACCGACGGAAAATCCGTCCGCAGTGCGGCGGCTAGATGCGGCAGAGGTTCGTACGCGATGTGCCGGCCCCTCGGGGCGTGCCGCAGAATCGTCCGCAGCACATCGCCACGGTGCGCGCCCACGTCGATGCAGTTCGACGTCTCCTGCAGCACGAACGACACCAGCAGCGCCAGGTGGCGGTCGTCATTGCGATTACGGCGGGCCGTCGGCACGACGTTGTCCCGCACCAGCTTCAGGGCCGGCCCGAGACCGACATCAACCGCCTTCCGGCGCAGATGTGCGACCTGTTTCTCCAACCGTAGATCCATCCGCCACATCCTTCCGTTGCCCCATCGGTGGTCTGCCGGAGTGAATAAACCGTAATCCACCACCACAGTTGGTCCCAACTATTGGGCTCAACCGATCAGTGGTCAATAGCCACCCGTCCGGGTACCGCCGCGAAAGGGGCCCATGACCCACGATTCTTCCGTTACGTGAGATTCCCGGAGGCCCGACCATGAGCTCGTGGAAGGGTCACACAAGTAAACGATCAGATCGCTGACTATGTGTCACGGAAATGGCCACCCGTGGCGACCCCACGATGCAAAGGTGCACGTCACGACAGGTGGCTGACCTCGTCCCGGGGACGGTGCCCCGGGTGTTACCGAAGCGGCACGGCCGGCGCGGGAAGCTCCGGGGCGCACGCGGGTTAGCGGGCGTGCCGCCGGGGCATCGGCGGTTCGGGCCTTACCGTCGTAAGCAGAGTTAACTTCACCTACACGCGGGCGAAACCTGCCGTCCAGGTATCCGCGCGCCCTCGCCAGGGCTACCAGCCCTGCCCGCGCCGGCCCCGTTCCCGCACGGCAGCGGACTCTCGGCACGGGCCCGACCCCGGATCCGACACCCGGAAGGTGCGGCGACCGCCGATGCTGGTCGCGGCCGCCCCCGCGTCAGCCGACCCCGACCAGCACGGGCTCGTCGTCGATGGTCTCCGCGAACGCCTCGACCGGTGGGCAGGTGCAGACCAGGTTCCGGTCGCCGTAGGCGCCGTCGATGCGCCGGACCGGCGGCCAGTACTTCGCCGCCCGCAGCCCGGCGACCGGATAGGCGGCGACCGAGCGAGAATACGGGTGCGGCCACTCGTCGGCGGTCAGCATCTGAGCGGTGTGCGGCGCGTTCCGCAGCGGGTTGTCCGTTTGCGGCCAGACTCCCGCGCCAACCTGATCCGCCTCGCGGCGAATCGCAATCATCGCTTCGCAGAATCGGTCGATCTCGGCCAGATCCTCGCTTTCGGTGGGCTCCACCATCAGCGTTCCCGCGACCGGGAAGGACATGGTTGGCGCATGAAAACCGTAGTCGATGAGGCGCTTCGCCACGTCATCGACGGTAACCCCGGTCTCCTTCGTGAGCGGCCGCAGATCGAGAATGCACTCGTGCGCGACCAGGCCATCCCGGCCCGCGTACAGGACTGGATAGTGCGGCCGCAGGCGGTGGGCGATGTAGTTCGCGTTCAGCACCGCGACCGACGTGGCCCGGCGAAGTCCCTCGGCACCCATCATGCGGATATAGGCCCAGGGAATCATGAGAATGCCGGCGGAGCCCCAGGGCGACCCCGAGATCGGTCCCACGCCGGTCTCCGGGCCGGCCTCCGGCCGCAACGGGTGGTTGGGCAGGTAGGGCAGCAGCTTCGGGCCGACGGCAACCGGGCCGACCCCCGGGCCGCCGCCGCCGTGCGGGATGCAGAACGTCTTGTGCAGGTTCAGGTGGCTGACGTCCGCGCCGAACTGGCCCGGCCGGGCGAGGCCCACCAGCGCGTTCAGGTTCGCGCCGTCGACGTACACCAGCCCGCCGGCCTCGTGCACGATCGCGCAGGCCTGCCCGATGCCCTCCTCGTAGACTCCGTGCGTCGACGGGTAGGTCACCATCAACGCCGCGAGGACCTCCGCGTTCGCGCGCGCCGCGCGGGCGAGATCGTCGAGGTCGACGTTTCCGTCGTCGTCGCAGGCGACCACGACGACCCGCATTCCGGCCATGGCCGCGCTGGCCGCGTTGGTACCGTGCGCCGACGAGGGAATGAGGCAGACGTCACGCGCGGGCGCCCCGGGCACCGCCCTGTCCCGGTGATAGGCGCGGATCGCCAGCAATCCGGCGAACTCGCCCTGGCTACCGGCGTTCGGCTGCACGGAGACCCCGGCGTACCCGGTGATCCGCGTCAGCCACTCCTCCAGATCCCGAATCATCTCGACATAGCCGGCGGTCTGGTCCAGCGGCGCGAACGGATGGATGTCCGCGAACTCCGGCCAGGTGACCGCGGCCATCTCGGCCGTCGCGTTCAGCTTCATCGTGCAGGAGCCGAGCGGGATCATGCCTCGGTCGAGGGCGAGGTCGACGTCGGCGAGGCGCCGCAGATAGCGCAGCATCGACGTCTCGGACCGGTACCGGTGGAACACCGGATGCTCCAGGTAGCCGCTCGTGCGCACCAGACCGGCGGGCAGCGCGACGGGAACCGACGCGGGCACCGGGCCGTCCGCGTCGATCGCCGCCGTGAGCTCGGCCGCTGTCGTGACCGGCACGCCGAACGCCGTCCACACGGCCCGCAGGTCCGCCTCGACGGTCGTCTCGCCGCAGGAGACCCCGACATGATCCCCGTCGACGAGGCGCAGGTTCACGCCGTTCTCGAGGGCCCGCGCCACCACCTCGGCGGCGGCACCGGGCACCGTCGCGACCACGGTGTCGAAGAAGGCGTCGGACTCGAGCACGACGCCGGCGGACCGCAGCCCTGCGGCGAGGCGCACGGTGAGCCCGTGGATGCGCCGGGCGATCCCGGCGAGGCCCTGCGGACCGTGGTAGACGGCGTACATCGAGGCGAGGACCGCCGGCAGCACCTGCGCCGTGCAGATGTTGCTGGTCGCCTTCTCCCGGCGGATGTGCTGTTCCCGGGTCTGCAGGGTGAGCCGGTAGGCGGGTGCGCCGTCGGCGTCGACGGAGACTCCGACCAGCCGGCCGGGCAGGGACCGCTCCAGGCCCTTGCGGACGGCGAGGTAACCGGCGTGCGGACCACCGAAGGACAGCGGCAGGCCGAAGCGCTGGGTGGTGCCCACCGCGATGTCCGCACCGAGTTCGCCGGGCGAGCGCAGCAGCGTCAGCGCCAGCGGGTCGGCGGCGACGGCGACGGCGGCCCCGCGCTCCTTCGCCGCGGCGATCGCGACGCTCAGGTCACGTACCGCCCCGCTCGGCCCCGGGTAGGACACCAGCACGCCGAACGTCGACTCCCAGACGTCCGCGGGCACAGCGGCCGAGTCGGTGAGATCGACGACCTCGACGTTCGCGCCCATCGCCTCCGCTCTGGTCGCCACGACCGCGATCGTCTGCGGCAGGGTGTCGACGTCGACGAGGAACGTGCGGCGCCCGCGCCTGGCCGTGCGCAGCGCGATCTGCATCGCCTCGGCCGCCGCGGTCGGCTCGTCGAGCAGGGACGCGCCCGCGACGTCCAGGCCCGTCAGGTCGGTCACCATCGTCTGGAAGTTCAGCAACGCCTCCAGCCGGCCCTGCGAGATCTCCGGCTGGTAGGGCGTGTAGGCCGTGTACCAGGCGGGATTCTCCAGGACGTTGCGCTGGATGACTCCCGGCATCACCGCGGTGTGGAAGCCCAGACCGATCATCGACGGCACCGGCCGGTTCTTGGCGCCGAGCGCCCGCAGCGCGGCGAGCACCGCCGACTCGTCCAGCGGCGCCGGGAGGTCGAGGGTGCGGTCCTGGATGCTGACCGGAACAGCGACCTCGGTCAGCGCGCTGAGCGAGGAATAGCCAAGCGCGGACAACATGACGCTCTGGGCGGCGTCGTCCGGGCCGATGTGGCGCTCGGCGAACCGGGGGTAGGACGCCGGGGGCACCGCCGGGCCAGGCGCACCGCCCGGACGGGGGACGGCGGCCGGGACCGTGTCCACACCGGGTCGGGCGCCAGGGGCTGCCGAGATGTTGTCAGGCATGGTGAGCTGCTCCGGAGGTCGGGCGACGACGGATCGAACCGACGCCGCGGCGGGCCTCCCCCTCTGTCATTGGCCTGAGAGATTCACCGCGACCACCGTTTACGGTCAGTGACCCGGAGGGTCGTGACGGGTGGCCGCAGCTTTCACCGTCGGCGGAACACCGAAATGTCCACTTTTCAGAGTTGCCTGACCCGGCGGTTGGGGGCCTGAGAGTTTCTGGGGAGAGCTTGCTCCTTCGGCGTCCTGGCGCGAAGCGGCCGGGACTCTCCCGCACGGGTGTGAGCGGCAGCGGTATGCAGTTCTCCGCCCGGACACTAGTCGCGAAGCGGTTCCGGGGCTACCGGAGCTCGGCGCATTAACACATCCGCAACATGGACCCAGGGTCGTCCGTCCCCGGCGGGACCCCCGAACGGGCTACCCGGCCGCTCAGACGAACACCGTCTCCGCGGGGCGCAACAGCCTCGCGAGGATCTCCGGGGTGAGGACCGCGGTGTCGGCGGGATGATCGGAAAGCGGCGCGATCTGCGACCGGTAGCACTCGACGGCCTGGCGCTTGGCCTGCTGGGCCGCCACGGGCAGGGGCACGGTCCGCGCCCTGGACCATGGCACGCGCGGGTCATCCGGGACGGCCCAGTGCCAGGTCCAGACGGGGTACTCGATCAGCCGCGATCCCGCCTCACCGGCCGCCAAGGCGGCCGCGCGTCCCGTTGCCTCATGGTCCGGGTGGCGGTCGTGGCGGTAGGTCGTCAGGATCCAGCAGTCGGGTGTCAGCAGCGGCTCGACCTGGGCGGCCAGCGTCTCCTCGTGGCCGGCGACCCGGCCGTCACCGAGCCCGGCCCGATGTACCTCGACGTCACCGAGCCCGAGTACGACCAGCGCGGCGTGCTGCTCGGCGATGCGTCGGCGGGCGAGCTCGGCGGCGGACAGCGTCGGCGAGCCGGGGTGAGAGGCGTCGCCGTCCGTCACCGCCACCACGGAGATCGTCACCCCCAGGGAGCGCAGGAGGACCAGCAGACCCCCGACGCCGAGCACTTCGTCGTCCGGGTGCGGGGCGACCACGACCACGCCGCGCGGGGGGTTGGTCAGATCGAACTCGGCCCAGCCCGGTCGCCAGTCCCGCCAGGCCGATTCGGGGGTGCCGGCAGTGCTGAAGGGACGGTCCGTCGGCGCGGTCCCCGGCGCCAAGCCCACGTCGCCCGGTGGGATCGGGCCAGGCTCACCATGGCCCGCTTCGGCGGGACGCTGCTGCATCACTCATACATACGGCAACCGTCAGCGGGTTGCACTGCCATTCGCACGCGGCCTGCGGCGGGCCGCGGACCGCGGCACTTGACCGGTCTGCGAACGACGCACCCGCCGTTGGCGGCCCCCGCCGTCATCGACGAAGCTTCTCGCTCTTGGCCGCTTCACGGTCACTCAGGGCTCCGCCGCGCTCCCGGCGGAAAATCGCCTCCGCGGCCCGGTCCTTCGACGTCTGGCTCGCCACCTGCCGGGCCATCTCGTGGTCGGAGGTGCCCGCTCCCGCGGGCTCGGTGTGCCCCTTCATCGCCTGCGCCATGGCTGGTCCCCTCCTCGACATCCGGCCTGGTCGACGGCCTGTCTCACCGCACGACCGGCCCCTGGGAGGGGTACCCGCCGCGGCCCGCGGAAACCTCCGCGGCCCCGACGCCGCGCCGCGCCGCGCGCTCACGCCGCCGGGACGGGAAGTCCCGCCGCCAGCGGTGGATCTCGACGGTCACGGTATGCGGCGCGATCCGGTGTGCCAGCCGGCGATGGCGTGGAACCGCACGCCGCAGGGCCCGTTCCAGCGCGCCGAGCTGGCGCCACGCCTCGTCGGCGGCGCGTCGGCCGCCCGCCGCACCCCACTGGGC
>NZ_JALKFU020000977.1 GCF_023242965.2 Frankia sp. AgKG'84/4 | reverse complement strand
CTGGGCATGGTCGTGTAGAGCTTCACCGGGCTGTCCCTTCTCCTGCTCCGGTCTGGCTGGTTCGCTCTCCTGATCCGCCTCCAGCCCGCGCGGGCCCAGCGCCGCACCGATCATCACCGCCAGGTCCGCCGCTCCCCCGAAACCCGTCCCGTGCACCACCAGAGCTCGCGTCACCGCGTCCTCCCACCCCTCGCCGTTCCCGTCTCCTCGGCGTGGACGACATCCGACCGTCGCACGCCCGAAACCAAGTGGACATCCGTGGTGCGGCCCACACCATCCGCCGAACGTCAACACGCGCCAGGCAATCCGGACCTGCCCGGACAGGCTCGGTCGGCCCTGGGTCCGCCACCCCGGTCGGCCCGGTCCGAGTCGGTCCGGTCCGCGCGTGGTGGCGCGATACCCAAGGTCGGGGTCTGCACGGCCGACCGAGTGCGTCGGACACCTTAATTCGTATGAGTCCCGCACCGCAGGGCCCTATCGGCGCATCGGGCCGTCGGTGATTCTCCGGTCATCCGCCAGAGCCAAGAATGCGCGAGAAGTCATGAAAACAGCTACGGGTCGACGGCTGGATTTGCGGCTCACGCCAGTCCGGATACGCTTCCTCGCGACCTTGGTTCACAGCTTTCCAAAGACCGAAAGGGAGCACTGTGCGGAGATCAATGAGTGCCCGGGCGGCAGCAGTCGCGGTGTCGAGCATGGCGACCATTTTCGTCGCGCTGGGACCAGCGGCATCGATTGCCTGGGCGTCCGACGGCGGAAGCACGGTCAAGCAGGCCCAGAACTGGCAAAAGGACGACTGGCACAAGGACGACTGGCACAAGAACGACTGGCACAAGAACGACTGGCACAAGAACGACTGGCACAAGAACGACTGGCGCAAGAACGACTGGGGCAAGGACGACTGGCGCAAGGACGATCGGCGCAAGGACGACTGGTTCGATGACGACTGGTTCGGCGACAAGAAGAAGGATAACTGGCACAACGATGGCTGGCGTAAGGACGACGAGCACAAGGACACGTGGAAGCACGACGAGCGCGAGGACGACCACTGGGACTGGTGACTGAGCCGTCGAGCCGACCACTCCGGTCGCCGGGTGCTCCACCGCGCTGACGGTGAGCCGCCCGCGGGGCCCCGCGTCATCCACCCGACGCGGGGCCCCGACATCTCCGCACACCCACCTCCACGGCGAGATCGGTGATCCGACACTGCTCGGGGCCGGTGACATCAGCAGCCCAACTGCCGGTGCGACCAATGCTTTGCGGACTAATCAAGTCGGGTATCCGGCTGACATGGCTTTTTCATGAAGCCGAGCGGCAGCTCGGTTCGCAATCAATGGAGTCGACGAACGGAAATATCGATCTCGACGTCCGCGACCCAACGCGGTGAACCGCGGGCGGCGCTTCCTCCCACGCCGGTGACCAGCACAGCAGAACCCACAGATCAGTACTCTGGACATCGTCCCGATGTGCACGGCGGCAGGAGCTGTTCGCGATGAGCCGGGCACCGCTCGGTACGCACGGCTCCCGGGAACTGTTCGGGGCCGACGTGCGCTGTATACCCACGCGGCGATGCTCGAGTCCAGCTACGTCGTACGCGACCGCTCGGGCAACATGACCCGGTGGGCGCCGGCATAGAGGTTCATCGTGTCGCCGCGGACGAAGCCGGCAAGTGTCATGCCCGCCTCCTGCGCGAGGTCGACCGCGAGGGTCGACGGCGCGGACACCGCGGCGAGCATCGGTATCCCGGCCATCAGCGCCTTCTGTACGAGTTCGAACGACGCCCGGCCGCTGACCACGAGAATCCGCCCGGCCAGCGGCAGCCGGCCGGCCCGCGCCGCCGCGCCGATCACCTTGTCGACGGCGTTGTGCCGCCCGACGTCCTCGCGCACCGCCCCCAGCTCGCCGTCCGGGCCGGCGAGCGCCGCCGCGTGCAGCCCGCCGGTGGTCGCGAACAGCCGC
>NZ_JALKFU020000976.1 GCF_023242965.2 Frankia sp. AgKG'84/4 | reverse complement strand
CGGCCCGCCCGCGCGGCGCCTTCGGGGTCGCGCGGCGCTGACCGTCCGCGCCGGCCTCCGGGCGCCGATGCTCACGGCGCTGATGGCCCGGGCGCTGATGGTCCGGGCGCTGATGTCTCAGGTGGCTGGCGGCTCCGGGGCGGACGTCTCCGGGGTGGGAGGCCGGGCGCGGGGGAGCGCGCTGGGGCGGGACAGCAGGACCACGCCGGCGATGACGAGCACGCCCGCGACGGCGACGCCCGTGACGACCCGGGGCGCCGTGGGGACCGGCACGCCGAACACCAGGATGCCCAGCGCATAGGCGGTGACGGGGTTCGTTATGGCCATGGCGGTGACCACCGCGGCCAGCGGACCGACGGCGAAGGCCATCTGACCCAGGCACAGGCTCGTCAGTGTGACCCCGCACAGGGCATAGGCGTACCAGTGTGTGACTGTTGCGTTGATCCCGTTCGCGAGGGTCAGGTCGGTTGTCTGCTTGAGCAGCAGTGCGCTCAGCGCGAAGAACAGTCCGGCCGCCGTGCCGAACATCGCCGCCCGGGTCGCCGGCCGGCGCCCGAGGGACAGGCCGATCAGCGTCGCCGCCGCCGCGACGATCGTGCCCGTCGCCAGCACCAGCGGGCCCTGCTCCAGCGGCGCGTGCGCGGGCAGGCGGTCCTGCACCCAGAGCAGCAGCGCGAGGCCCGCACAGATCGACGCGGCCGCCCACCACGCCGTGCGCGCCATCCGTAGCCGGGTGCCGACGAGTCCCAGCGGCAACGCGAACAGCATCTGGGTGACCATGAGTGGTTGCACCTCGGCGAGCGAACCGGCGTGCAGCGCCAGCGCCTGCACCAGGAATCCCGTGGCATTCAGCAGCCAGCCGACCAGCCACAACGGCTCCCGGAGAAGATCAAGCAGGTGCTTCGGGCCTGGCATCGCGACCCGGGTGTCGTCGCGCGCCGCGAACCGGCTGCGGCCCGCGGCCCGCTGCTGCAACGCGGCGGAGGCAGCCAGCAGGAGGGCCGCGAGCAGCGCGAGCGGAACGAAGGTGGGCACGGCGGCGGGGACGGTCAGTGGTCGCGGCCACGGCCGACGGCGACCGTCGCCGGGACGCGAGGGCGCCGGGTGGTGATCGTGCCGACGACCCGCGTGGGCGCGACGGCGCCCTCGTCGCGGGGACGTCGGCGCGCGGCGCCGGACGGCGTGGGTGAATCGTCCGGACCAGGCATGTTGGGGTTGATGGCCGGTAATGTACCGGCCTTCGGGGCGCCGCGGGGGTCCCCTTGCCCATCAGATCGACGTCCTGATTACCCGGATCGGCTAGCTAGGTCCGTGTGACCACTTCGGGCTGTAACCAGGTGGTCCGTCCGTACGGTGTCACTTGCCCGCTTGGAATCTGACGATGCGGGACCGTCTGGGCCCGGCGCTCCTACCCTGAGCCGCGGGGGCGGGGTCCACGGTGACCTGTTCGGGGGGGAAGGACGGCGATGCTGACGCCGGTACTGATTCTGGTGGGATTTCTGGTCGTGCTCGCGGCCGCGGCGGCGCTGGTGCACAGCCCGGCCGAGCCGGACACGCTCCCATCTGACCGAGAACCATCCGACCTCCGGGCCGCGGCGCGCGTTGACGCCGACGGTCGGGAGCCGACCACGAACGAACCGTCCGGTGGCGTCGTGCGGGCCTGCGGCTCGCACGACCACGCCCCGGCCGGCAACACGCCGACCCCGGCCCTGAGTTCACCCTCAGGCCGGGAGTCGACCTCCGCCTCGGAGGCACCCGCGGGTGCGGGACTGCCGAACGCGGGGACGATCAGGGCCCTTGGTGCTGGGACCACCGCCGGGCCCGCCACGGAGCTCAGCGGGATCGGCGGCGAGGGCGCCACGGCGTCCACCCAGCCGACCCCGACCCTGGGAGGGGACCTGAGCGAGCCCGACCCGGCCGCCGACACCGGCGCCCAGACGCTGCCGGTGCCGCGCCGGGC
>NZ_JALKFU020000975.1 GCF_023242965.2 Frankia sp. AgKG'84/4 | reverse complement strand
GCCGCCGGGTCCGCGTCGCCCGCCGCGCCCGCCACGGTGCCGACGCCGACGAGCACCCCCGGCCGGTCCGCCGCGGCGCGGGCCGCGGGAACCTCCGCCGCCACCTCCGCGTCGGTCTGGCGCGTTCCCAGCCGGCTGAACGCGAACTCGGCCGCGTAGCCGAGCATGGCCGCGGCGTAGGCCGCCATCCCACAGCCGAACAGATGATCGGACAGACTGGAGATGCCGTCGTTGACCGCCATCAGAGCTCCTGTTCACTGGCATTCGACGTGGCATCACCAGCTGGGGTGCCACGCGCCTGCGTGCTGTCGTCCGCCACCCCGGTGGCCTCTCGGACGAGGGTGGTGAGCTGGCTCAGCTCGACCGCGAAGCCGTCCCCGTGCGACCGGGACAGCCCACCGATCTCGACCACCGACCCGTCGCCGGTCGCGGCCGGCCGCGCCCGCACCCACACCCGGCGCCGGCGCACCCGCAGGCTGGCGATCAGCCCGACGATGATGAGCACTGCGAACAGCAGCGCCTCCCGCTTGAACGGGTCGGACTTCACCTGGAACGTGGCGAACTCCGCGACGGAGTCGGCCTCCAGGCTCATCCCGGCGGGCAGCCCGGTGAGCGTGCGCTGGGCCGGGTTGGCCAGCGCCAGCACCTGCGCGGTGCGGTTGGCGCCGGCGGGGCCGGTCAGACTGAGCTGCTTCATGTCCGTGGTGTCGACGGTGTAGACGTTCTGCGGCACGCCCTCGTCGATGTGCAGGTTGCCGACGAAACCGGTGATCGTCAGGCCGGGGGCCGTTGCCGCCGGGAAGATCGAGACGTAGCCGTTCGCCGGGTCGAGGTGCGTCGTCGGCGTGAAGACGCCGCTGAAGGCGAGCTGCTGGGGCTGGCGCGGCGAGCCCGTCGCCGGCAGGCCGGCGTCCGGGATCTTGACCGTGCAGGTCGAGGTGAACATCCCGTCGCGCGGGGTGCAGGGCACGTTCCCCTGCCAGACGACGGTGCCCTTCGCGTTGCGCAGGATGAAGTGCGGGGCGTAGCCGTGCCCGATGAGATAGATCTTGGTGTCGCCGATGACCAGTGGATGGTTGACCCGGATGGTCGCTGGTCCCGTCGGCGCGTTCAGATCGTCGGAGTAGGCCACGTCGGCGCGGAAGTCCCGCGGCTCGCCGTTGGGCTCGTAGGCCGCCTGGAAGCGATCGAGCGTCAGGGAGAACGGGCGGAGCTTCGCGGCGTTGACGAGCTTGCCGCCGCTGAACTGGTCGTAGGAGATGACCGTGTTCGCAAACCCGTCGCCATTGACGACGAGGGTGGTTCCCGAGTAGCCGAACCAGGATCCGAACCCGACCGCCGCGAGCAGCCCGACCAGGGCAACGTGGAAAAGCAGGTTGCCGGTCTCCCGCAGGTAGCCCTTCTCCGCCGCGACGGAGTGATCGGGCGAACCGTCCGGACGCCGGGCGTCCGGCCCGGCCACGCTCGCCCGGAAACGCCGGCGGCGCAGCGCGGCGCGGGCGGCGACCAATGCCTCACCGGGGGGCAGCGAGCTGTCCCACGAACTGCCGCCGGGCAGCCGGCCCGGCCGGGCCGGCGCCTTCGGCGGCGCGGTGAACAGAGCCCGCGCGTGCCAGCGGATCCGCGAGGACAGGCAGCCGATCAGCGAGATGAACAGCAGAAGATAGATCGCCGCGAACCAGGGCGAGCTGAACACGTCGAAGCCGGAGAACCGGTCCAGCAGCGGACCGAGCGTCGGATGGGCGGCGAGGTACTGCTCGACCCGCATCGGGTTGATGTTGCGCTGCGGCAGCAGCGAGCCGGGCACCGCGGCGAGCGCGAGCAGGAACAGCAGCACCAGCGCCGTGCGCATGCTGGTGAGTTGCCGCCAGGACCGGACGGCGAGTGCCAGCGCCCGGCTCCGCCCGGAGCCGGGCGCAGCCAGGCCGGGCGCAGCCACGCCGGGCCGGGGGGCAGGCAC
>NZ_JALKFU020000974.1 GCF_023242965.2 Frankia sp. AgKG'84/4 | reverse complement strand
GGTTCCGGCAGGTCGCGCCGCGCCGGCTCGGCGTCGCCGGCGAGGCGGGCGGCGAGGCGGGTCAGCTCGTCGAGTTCGGCGACGGTCAGCGGGATGGTCTGGTCCTCGCGCAGCGGGTCCGGGATCCGGCCCAGGTCCCGCTCGTGGCGGGCCAGCCAGTCGGCGACCTGGGCCGCCTTCGCCCGTCCGTCCGGGAGGGTGAACTCGGCGCCCTCGTCGGCGAGCAGGTCGAGCAGCCGTCGTTCGAGCTGGCGCTGCCGCGCGCGGGCCGCGTCGAGCTGGCCGACCAGCCCGGCCAGCGCCGCCCGTTCGGCGCGCACGTCGATGCCGGCGACCGCCTCCATGATCATCTGGACGGACGCGTGCAGCTGGGTGAGCGACGCGGAGCTGCCGCCGAGGACGGCGACGGACAGGTCCCGCAGCTCGGCGGGGATCTTCTCGCGCAGGACGGCCAAGGCCTGCTCGTCGTGCGCCGTCACGAGCACCCGCTGGCCATGGGCGACGAGGTGGCTGACCAGGTTCGCGATGGTGTGGCTCTTACCGGTGCCCGGCGGGCCCTGGACGGTGACCCCGCGGGCGTGGCGCAGCTGTAAGGCGATGCGTTCCTGCTCCTCGTTGCTCGCCAACGGCAGCAGCAGGCGCTCGCCGAGCAGCTCGGCGACCACCCCGACCGGCTGTGCCGACGCCGACGCCGACACGCGGTCCTCGGCGGGGTCGGCGCCGCCGTCGTCGACGATCGTCGCGAACGCGTCGGGCAGGATGTCGCGTTCGGCCAGGACCTCGCGCAGCTCCGCGTAGAACCGGGGGAACATCGCCGGCCGCGGGCGGACGAAAAGCGCCCAGGTGTCCACGAGCACCGCGCGTTCCCCCGGCGGCGGTACGTGGTCGCCGGGCCGCACAACGGCGTCGAGCCCGAGCGGAGCGACGGCCTGGGCGTAGAGCTCCGCGAGGCCCTCGTCGCCCCACGGGTCCGGCGGGCTGGCGCGCATCCGGTCGCGCAGCGCCGTGAGCTCCTCCATCGCGGCGAGCCCGAGGTCGTCCAGGGGCGCGGTCTCCAGCTCCGGCAGGCCGTCTGACGTGACGCTCAGCACGCCGCTGTCCGCGTCCAGCTCGATCGAGACCCGGGTGAGGACGAGCGGGTGGTGCACGGCCTGGCCACCCGTCAGCCAGGACAACACCCCATGGCCCCAGACCAGCTCGTGCGTCGCGTTGTCGCGGGCCAGGCGCAGGCGCAGGTCGTAGAGCTGCTGGTAGAGCTGCCGCGCGGCCATCGTGATCCGCGCCGCCTCGGCCCAGGGCGCCCAGTGCCGCTGGACCCAGTCGGCGTGCCGCGCGCGCAGCTCGCCGGGATCGTCCCCGATTCGGGCGCACCGGTCGTCGAGGTCGACGGGCAGCGGCGGCGCCGCGCCTATCCCCACCGGCACGCCGACGAGATGGCGCGCCAGCACGACCGGCAGTATCGGCGGCCGCGGCGGATCGGCGACCTTGGCCACCAGCAGCCAGAACGGCCGCGACGGCGTCCCACCGAGCGTCACCGCGGGGCTGTCGGGCACGTCGACCGGGCCGATCAGCGGCGGCTCGTAGTCCGAGAGCTGCCGCCGCGGCCGGCCGGAGAGCTGGCCCGCGAGCGCGACCAGATAGTCAAGAAGCCGAAGCGACCGCTCCCTGGCCGTGCCCCCGACCTCCGACACCCCGCGCTCCCCACGCCCGCCCACCCGGCGAAGCTCGACCCACCGATCTTACTGACGACAGAGGACCACGTGACGCCGTCCGGTCACCGGTCGCAGCAGACGCCGGGAGTGCTGTGCGCGAGCGTGCGCGATTCGCTGGGCGGCGGGGATAGCGGGGGCGACGGCCTACCCGACGCCGATCGGGCGCAGGTCGACGGCGAGGGCGCGGATGGCGTCGGGGCCGCGGCCCTGGATCCAGACCTGCGTGCCGGCCCTGCCGGCCGGGCGCGCCGACGCGTCGGC
>NZ_JALKFU020000973.1 GCF_023242965.2 Frankia sp. AgKG'84/4 | reverse complement strand
CGCCCAGCTCGCCGAGTCGGACGTGTCGGGCCTACGCACGGCGCTGGAGTACGAGCGGCGGTCCGGGGCCGAGCGGGTGGCCCTGGTCGAGCAGAGTCAGGACCGGCTCGCCGAGAGCTTCCGGGCGCTGTCCGCGCAGGCGCTGGAGGGCGCCAGCCGCCAGCTGGTCGAGCTCGCCACCGCCCGCCTCGACGAGGCCGGCACCCGCGCCCGCGGCGATCTCGACGCGCGCCGGACCGCCGTCGAGAACATGGTGACGCCGATGCGCGACGCGCTCGGGCGGATGGAGGGCCGGCTGCGCGAGCTGGAGACGGCGCGCACGGAGGCGTACGCGGCGCTCGTCGAGCAGGTCCGTTTCGCCCGGGAGGCGTCGGAGAGCCTGCGCTCGGAGACGGCATCGCTGGTCACGGTGCTGCGCCGGCCGGAGGCCCGCGGGGCGTGGGGCGAGATGCAGCTTCGCCGGGTCGCCGAGGTGGCCGGCATGCTCAACCGCTGCGACTTCACCGAGCAGATGACCGTCGAGGGTGACGACGGGCCGCTGCGGCCCGACATGGTGGTGCATCTCGCCGGCGGGCGAAACGTCGTGGTCGACGCGAAGGTGCCGCTGACGGCGTTCCTGGACGCCGCGCAGAGCAACGACGAGGACTACCGTGCCGGCCGGATGGCCGCCCATGCCCGGCACCTGCGCGCCCATGTCGACGGGCTCGCGGCGAAGTCCTACTGGCGGCGGCTGCCATCGTCGCCGGAGTTCGTCGTGCTGTTCGTGCCGGCGGAGGCGCTGCTCGCGCCGGCGCTCGACCACGACCCCGGCCTGGTGGAGCACGCCGCCGGCCGCAAGGTGATCATCGCGACGCCGACGACGCTGATCGCGATGCTGCGCACCATCGCGCACGCCTGGACGCAGGAGGCGCTGACCGCCCGCACCCAGGACATCTTCGAACTCGGCCGGGATCTCTACACCCGGCTGGGCACCCTCGGTGAACATCTCGACCGGCTCGGCCGCTCGCTGGGCCGCTCCGTCGGGGACTTCAACGCCGCCGTGGGCTCGCTGGAGAGCCGGGTGCTGACGCCGGCGCGCCGGCTGGCCGCGATGGAGGTCGTCGAGGTGCCGCTACCGAGCCCCCGGCCGGTGGAGACCGGCGTGCGCCCGCTGTCCGCCGCCGAACTACTCGCCGGGCGGGAGCACTGGGCCACCGATGGTCATCCCGAGGACGGGGGGCGGCTCGGCCCGGTGACAGATGTCGCGCATCAGACCGAGGGGTACGCCGAGCCGAGGACATCGGGGGCAAACAACCAGAAAGACAATGATTGCACGACGCAAAGCAGTGATCCGGCCACCGAAAGTTCCGGTATGCGGCTCGATGCCGGCGCGTGATGCATCGTCCTGACGCACGGGTAATCCGCGGGCGGTACCTTGCGTTCGTGAGTGTGCCGCCGCATCGGCAGTCAGCCGGACCGCCCGGCCGATCCGCGCGCGCCGAGAGGTACGACGATCCGTATGGTCGCGGCTCTCGCGGTCGGGGCGGCGGGGCGCCGTCGACGCTTTTCACCGGCAGTCGCCGCGGGTTGACGGCCCTCGGTACCGCGATCGTGGTGCTCGTCGTCGGCAGCATCGGGGCGGCGGCCGACTCGGTCGTGTTCGGATCACTCACGTACCTGTTCGCGGTGCTGTTCGTCGGCGCCTGCGTGATCGTGGCCATCCGCGTCCACAGCGACGATCTGATCGGCGTTGTGATCATGCCACCGCTGGCGTACGCAATCATCGTGACCGGCGTGGGCTATCTGGATCCCTCCACCGGGGACGGCAGTTCGGGGCTGCGAAACAAAGCGATCGATATCGGCTCGGAAATGATCTTGCACGCGCCGGTACTGCTGACCGCCTTCCTGCTGGTCGTCGTCATCGCGGCGTTCCGCGGCCGGCGGGCACAGATCGCCCGGCGGGAAGCGGCAGCGCGCGCTCGCCCAACCCCCAGCCGCC
>NZ_JALKFU020000972.1 GCF_023242965.2 Frankia sp. AgKG'84/4 | reverse complement strand
CGGCTACGAGGCGGCCCTGAGCCCGAGCGCCCACGACCCGGGGCGCCTCGACGCCATCCTGGTCCGCGGCTCGGGAACCGCCGCGCTGCCCTTCTCCCGCCCCGGCCCCGACGCCCTCGCCGGCCAGCCGCGCTCGGCGCACACCAACCACCCGACGGCGGCCCGGGCCGCCGGTGCGCTGGTCGGACGGCTACGTGCCGATCTCGCGGTCGTGCTGCCGGACTACGCGGTGCCGGCGGCGTTCGTCGCGCTGCCCGAACTGCCCCGCAACGCCAACGGAAAGCTCGACGTCGCCGCCCTGCCCCCGGCCGAGCCGACCGTCGCCAGCTCCGGCCGTGCGCCCGCCAGCGGAGTCGAGCAGACCCTCGCGGACCTGTTCGCCGACGTCCTCGGGCTGCCCGCGATCGGCGCCGAGGACAACTTCTTCGCCCTCGGCGGCCATTCCCTGCTCGCCACCCGGGTCGTCAGCCGGGCCCGCGCCGCCCTCGGCGTCGACCTCGCCATCCGGGACCTCTTCGACGCGCCGACCGTCGAGGCACTCGCCACGAAGCTGTCCGACCACACCGGGCGCGGCACCAGCCGCCCGCCGCTCGTCGCGGCGGCACGCCCGCAACGAATCCCGCTGTCACCGGCGCAGCGCCGCCTGTGGCTGGTCGACCGGCTCGTTGACGGCACCGACGCTTACAACTATCCGCTCGCGCTGCGCCTGCGCGGCCACCTCGACGCCGCCGCGCTGCGCGCCGCCGTCGCCGACCTCCTCGGCCGGCACGAGGTTCTGCGCACCCTCATCGCAGCCGACGACGGGCTGCCCTACCAGCGGATTCTCGACCCGACCGACGCGGGCGAACGGGTGGGCGTCGACGTCGAGGACTGCCCGCCCGGCGAGGTCACCGGGCAGATCGCCGCCGCGCTGGCCCGGCCGTTCGACCTGACCGCCGAGCCGCCGCTGCGGGTGCGGATCCTGCGCGGCCCGGACGCCGACGTGCTGCTCATAGTCCTGCACCACATCGCCACCGACGAGTGGTCTGACCGCCCGTTCCTGCTCGACCTCGACGCCGCCTACCGCGCCCGGCGGGCCGGCGGCGCCCCGCCGTGGGCGCCGCTGGAAGTCCAGTACGCCGACTACGCCCGCTGGCACCGTGACCTGCTCGGCGATCCGGCGGACCCGGACAGCGTCGCCGCCCGCCAGCTGGCCTTCTGGCTCGACGCGCTGCGCGGCATGCCCGAGGAGATCGCACTGCCGCTGGACCGGGAGCGCCCCGCCGTGCGCGACGGCGCGTCCGGGCGGGCCGCGGTGACCCTGCCCGCGCCCGTCGCGACGGGTCTGCGTGCCCTGTGCGCGGCGACCGCAACGAGCATGTCAATGCTCGTCCACGCCGGCCTCGCCACCCTGCTGCACCGGCTCGGCGCCGGCGACGACATCCCGATCGGCGTGCCCGTCGCCGGGCGCACCGACCCGGCGCTCGACCAGCTCGTCGGGTTCTTCGTCAACACCCTGGTGATCCGCACCGACCTGGCCGGCGACCCGAGCTTCCGGGAGCTCCTCGGCCGCACCCGCCACACCGACCTGGCCGCCTTCGACCACCAGGACCTGCCGTTCGAGGACATCGTCGCGGCGCGGCGGGGCCGACGCACCGCCGGCGTCAACCCGCTGTTCCAGGTGATGGCCGGCTACCACCACCTCGCCGACGACGACCGCGAGCTGTTCGGCACGCCGGTCGACTGGATCAACCCCGAGGTCGGCACGGCCAAGTTCGACCTCGACGTGACGTTCGTCGACCGCGCCGCGACCGGCGAGGTCACCGCGCTGGTCGAGTTCGCCACCGACGTCCTCGACCCGGCGAGTGGGCAGCGCCTCGCCACCCGACTCGTGCGCCTGCTCGCCGCGATCGTCCGAGACCCGGACCTTCCGGTCAGCCGGCTGGCGCTGCTCGACGACGCCGAACGCGCCGCCGCCCTGCGCGCGGCCACCGGCCCCC
>NZ_JALKFU020000971.1 GCF_023242965.2 Frankia sp. AgKG'84/4 | reverse complement strand
ACGCTCACCCCGGCGCTCGCCGGCGCCAATGCCGCCTGGCCGCGGCTGCTCGCCGACCCCTGCCAGCAGGCCGGGGTGTCCCGCCTGGTCCACGTGAGCACCGCCGCGGTGCAGGGCCGGGCGAGCCGCCTCGACGAGAGCCTCGACTACGCACCGGTGACGCCGTACGCGCGCACCAAGACCCTCGGCGAGCAGCTCCTACGCGACACCGCCGAGCGCGGCCGGCTCGCCGTCACGCTGTATCGCCCGCCGTCGGTCCACGGTTGGGGGCGGCGGATGACCAGCGATTTCGCCGCGTTCTGCCGCCGTTGGCCGCTGCTGGCATGCGACGACGGCGACCAGCCGGTGCCGGTCGCGCTCGTCGGCAACGTCGGGGCCGCCCTCGCCGCGATCCTGGCCGCCGAGCATGCGCCCCTGGTCGTCGCGCACCCGTCCGAGGGCCACACTGTGCGTTCGCTGTACCAGACGTTCGCGCCGGGCCGGCCGCTGCGCTGTCTGCCGGCCCCGGCCGTGCGGGCGCTGCTGCACGCGGCCGAGCCGACCGGGCAGTGGCTGGCGCCGCTGGGGGCGTTGTGCCGCCGCGCCGAGTTGCTGATGCTCGGGCAGGCGCAGGAGCCGGGCTGGCTGCCGTCCGTCGGCTTCGAGCCGCCGCTGGGCCGGGCGGCCTGGGACGAGATGGCCGCCGCGGTCCGCGCCGAGGTCGACCCGCCCGCGCCGCCCCACCCCAGGTCGGGAGCTGCGCAGGCGGGCGACGAGCACCGACACGCTCCTGATCGCGTAGCCATGTAGTCACTTTCCGCATTGAACTCACTACCATCAGCTTTCGATAGCGAGGCCGACGGCTGGAGGTACAACTCCGTGTCCCCCGTTCCGGACCGCCGCCGTGTCCTGGTGGTCACCCACTACTTCCCGCCCGAGATCGGCGCGCCCCAGGCGCGGCTCTCGGAGACCGCCCGGGCCTGGGCCGCCGACGGCCTCGACGTCACCGTCCTCACCGGCATGCCGAACCACCCGACGGGCGTGATCCCGCCCGCCTACCGCGGCGCCCTGCGGCGCACGGAACGGACCGACGGCTACCGCGTCCTGCGCACCTGGCTCTACGCCACCCCCAACGAGGGCGTCGTCCGCAAGACCCTGAGCCACCTGTCCTTCATGGTCACCAGCGTGGCGCTGGGCGGCTGGCGGACCGGGCCGACCGACGTGATCGTCGTGTCCTCCCCGACGTTCTTCCCGCTCGGGTCCGCCTGGCTGCTCGCCCGGGTGCGCCGCGCCCGCCTCGTCGTCGAGGTCCGCGACCTGTGGCCGGCCATCTTCGAGCAGCTCGGCGTCCTGACCAACCGGCGGGTCCTCGCCATCCTCGAACGCCTCGAGCTCGCCGCCTACCGCGCGGCCGACACGGTGGTCACCGTGACCGAGGGGTTCCGCGAGGACATCGTGCGCCGCGGCATCCCGGCGGCCAAGGTCCACGTGATCCGCAACGGGGTCGACCTCGACCGGTTCCGCCCCGCCGCCGCCCCGCCCGGCCTGCGCGCGCGCCTCGGCGCCGGGGACGGCGACCTGCTCGTCCTCTACATCGGCGCGCACGGCATCTCGCACGGGCTGACGTCGGTGGCCGACGCCGCCGCCCGACTCGACGGCACACCGGTGCGTTTCGCCTTCGTCGGCGAGGGCGCCGAGAAACGCCGCCTCGCCGAGCACGTGCGCGCCCTGGGCCTGACCAACACCGTCCTGCACGACGGGGTGCCCCGGGACCGGGTCGCGGGCCTGGTCGCCGCCGCCGACCTCTGCGTGGTGCCACTGCGCGACGTGCCGATGTTCGACACGTTCATCCCGTCGAAGATGTTCGAGCTGCTCGCCGCGGGCCGGCCCGTACTCGGCGCGGTCCGCGGCGAGGCCGCCGACATCCTCACCGCCGCCGGCCAGGTGGTCGTCGCGCCGCAGGACCCCGAGGCGATGGCGGCGGCGATCACCCGGCTCGCCGC
>NZ_JALKFU020000970.1 GCF_023242965.2 Frankia sp. AgKG'84/4 | reverse complement strand
ACGCCCGGGCGCCCAGCCCGAGCCGGGCCAGCCAGACCGCGAGGTCGCCGCCGGCCCAGGCCGTTCCCGCGGCCCCCACCGCGTCGCCCTCGGCGGCCGCGCGGACGACCCGGTCGTCGGGCTGCTCGGTCAGCCACATCCGTTCGGCCAGCGCGCCGAGCACCGCGAGGCGGCGCGGCGGCTCGTCGAGCCGTTCGGCCAGCTCCCAGGCGATATCCAGGGCGACGAGGGAGTCGGCGAGGGGGACGTCGGCGCCACGGCGCAGCGGGACCAGCGCGGTGACGAGCAGCGGCCACAGCGTCGCGAGCGGCATGCCGCGCTCCTCGAGGACCTGCTCGGCGTCCTCGAGCGCGGCACTCCACCGGCCGCGGGCGAGGTGCAGCCGCGCACGCACGGCGGTCTGCCAGTGCCGGCAGATCGGGATGTCACGTTCGACGGTGAACGGCAGGGACTCGTCGAGAACATGTTCGGCCTCGCGGTAACGCCGCTGCTCCACATCGAGGTTGGCGATCGCCGAGTAGCCGGTGGAGGCGAGTTCGTCCCAGCCGTGGGCGCGGGCCCGCTCGATGTCGTCGGCCAGCGGGGTGCGCGCGTCGGCGTCGCCCGCCAGCAGAGAGGTGCTCGCCCGCAGGATGCGCCCGCGCTGGGCCAGTTCCGCCTGGCCGTTGCGGTCCGCCTCCTCGATCGCGCCGCGCAGATGGCGGTGCGCCACCCCGACATCGCAGCGCATGTACGCGAGGTAGCCCAGGGTGGTGTGGGCCTGGGCGTGGGACCGTTCGAGACCCGGCCCGGTGGACAGGGCGGCGGCGCGCTCGGCGTGCGCCTGCGCGTGGCGGCGCCGGCCCTGGTAGTACTCGAACACGGCGCAGGTGTCGTACGCCGCCGCGAGCCCGGCCTGGTCGCCGGCGTGCTGTCGCAGCGGGAACGTCGCGCTCACGGTCGCGATCGCTTCGGTGAGGCGGCTCGTCATGTACTGCTCCACGGCGAGGCTGTGGAGCAGGTTGGCGCGGTCGAGCGCGGGCGCCGCCCAGAGATGGTCCAGCGCCGTGGCGAAGAACGTCGCCGCCTCGCTGTGCGAACCGGCCTGGATCGCCTCTCGGGCGGCCGCGGTCGCGTACGCGCCCGCCCGGTCCGCGTCGCGGGCCGCGACCGCGTGATGGGTGAGGACGGCGGGATCGCACGGCTCATTGCGCTCCAGCGCCGCCAGCAGCCGGGCGTGTAACCGGGGCGCGCCCCCGGGAGGGATCGTGCTCTCCACGGCCCGGCGCGCGAGTTCGTGGCGGAAGACCAGACCGCCCCGGGCCCGGCTGAGCAGGCCGGTCGCGTCGAGGCGGCGCAGCGTCGGCAGGTCGACGCCGAGCGCGGGCAGCACCCGGTCGTCGAGGCGGTCCGGCGCGGCCGCGACCATCTGCAGCACCTCGATGTCGTCCGGGGTGACCTCGGCGGTGCGGGCGAGCACCGCGTCGCGTACCGAGGTCGGCAGCCCCCGGTCGGGATCCTTCGCGATCTCGGTGACGAAGAACGGGTTGCCGCCGGTCAGCTCGTGCACGCGGCGCGGTTCCAGCCGGGTGCCCGCGACGACGATCCGCACCGCGTCGAGGGACAGCGGCGCCAGCCCGAGGGTCCGCAGCCCGGCGAGGCGGGCGAAGTCGCCGAGCAGCGGGCGGGCCGAATGCGCCGGGCCGATCTCGTCATCGCGGTAGCTGACGAGCAGCGCCAGCGACATCGCGTCGACCCGGCGCGCAAGGAACCGCAGCACCTCCACCGACGCCGCGTCGACCCAGTGCAGATCCTCGACGACCAGGACGGTCGGTTCGTCGCGCAGCGCCTCGTAGATCCGCTCGCAGACGCCGGCGAGCGCCAGTTCCTCGCCGTGCTCGCCGTCCGCCGCGCCGTGCGGGCGGCCCGCGCCGGGCAGCAGCGGTCCCATCCCGGTGGCGGCGGCGATGTCGCGGAACGGACCGAGTGGGCGCGGAGTCAGCC
>NZ_JALKFU020000969.1 GCF_023242965.2 Frankia sp. AgKG'84/4 | reverse complement strand
GGCCCGGCGGCCCCGGCGGGCCGGTCCGGGTGGGCGGGGGCGGTGAGCCCGCCGCGCATCGCGGGCTGGCCGGTCGCGGTGATGCGGGTGTGGGCGGCGCGCACGGCGCCAGCCGGCAGCCGGACGACGTCCGTCGGTGCGAGGGTGACCATGTCAGGATCCCCCCGTCGCGGCGTGGGTCGAACCGCTGCCGCTCCACACCGTCGATCCGCCGCTGGGGCCCCACGTCGTCCCCGCGCGAGTGCGGCCGGTGGCGCCGGCGGTGCCCGTCGTCGCTGTGGCAGCCGCGGCGGAGTGCTCCTGGGCGAGCATCCCGAAGCCGATCATGCCGGCCGTCGCGACGGCGGCCAGCCCAGCCGTGACGGGCCTGACCCGCCGTAGTCCCTGCTCTCGTGTGGCCACCGGCAACCTCCCACCGTCGGCGCCCCGCGGTGGAGCGCATGATGACCACAGTGGGCGGCCTGGCTGTGCGCCTGCTGTGCGCTGCCTTTGCGTCGGCCAGGGAGTCGGCCAGGGATGTGTGCGCGGGACGCGCGTCGAGCGGACGTCGGCCCCCGCGGACCGCGGGCGAGGTGCGCGTCGGTGCTCAGGCCCAGAAGCTGGGCTCCGCGGCGTCGATCTCGCGGGCGGACTGCTCGTACCCGGCGGCCATCGGCGCCAGCGCGTCGATGCCGAGGCGATGGATGATCTCGGCGCCCAGCCGGGCCCGGGCGGCCACGACCAGGGCAAACGCCGCCGGGTCGCCGTCATGGCCGTAGGCGTCGAGCAGCAGCCGCAGCCGCCGGGGTCGATCGCGGACGTCGCCGTGGCCGCAGCCTCGCACCGCGGCGGGGGTCAGCAGCGGCACCCAGGTGAGCGCGGTGAACGCCAGGTCGAGCTCGCGTGCGGACGGGCCGGCGGTGTCCCAGTCGACGAAGCCGACGAGGCGGCCGCCGGCGTCGTCCCAGACCGCGTTCCACGGCGAGGCGTCATGGTGACCGAATACCAGACCGGGCCGCCACCCCCGGCCGCTGAGCCAGACCGCGTCGTCCGGCGGTACGTACTCGGCAGTGACGTCGTGCAGCCCGCGCAGCCAGGTGGCCACCTGGACCAGCGCGTCGTCGCTGAGCGCCCACGCCGGCCAGGGCCGCGTCTCGCCGACCGTGTCACCGGGCAACCAGCCGAGCACCTCCCGGTTCTTCTCGTCGAAGCCGAGCACCCGCGGCGCCCCGTCGAACCCGGCCCGTTCCAAATACCCCAGCAGCCCGTGCACCGCCGGTGTCCACGGCCCGGTGCGCCGACGCACCGTCTCGCCCACCCGCACCCCGCCGACATGGCGGCCACCGGGCAGCGACAGCTCGGTCTCGAGATCGTCAACCATGAGAGCAGGTGTAGTCGTCCCGGCCGTCGCCGACAACCGGATTTCGCGACGGGCCGGCGGTCGGGCCGGCGGTCGGGCCGGCGGGCCCTGAGAACTGTCTGGGCCTGAGAACTGTCGGACCCGGGTGGCACGCTGGTTCCAGCGCACGCCACGAGTGGAGGACGCGGATGAGCAGCGGGAAGCGGCCGGCCGGCCTCGAGCCGGTGGATGGCCTCGAGTCGGTGGATGGCCTCGAGTCGGTGGACTACGTGGAGACCTTCATCGCGGCCGCCGAGGACTGTCCGGTCGAGGCGGGGACGGAACCGCCGCGCCATCTCGAGCGCCCGTCGATCGCCGCCCGGACCTACGAGATGATCGCCACGCGGCCCTACCGGTTCACCTCAGCGGACGTGCTGTTCGGCGTCTTCGCCGATCGCAGGGGCATCGCGGCGGGGGAGCGGGCGGCCGCCCGGGCGGCCTTCTTCGCGCGCAGCCAGGCGTGCCTGCGGGCCAGCGATCTCGGCCGGCGCTACGGCTGGGGGCTGCACGCCGACGCTGCCGGCCGCGTCGCGATCTACGGCCGGGAGTCACCCGAGTACGCGGCGTTGCTCGCCGGTCAGCGCCCGCAGGGCGCCGAGGGCGCGGGACCGGTA
>NZ_JALKFU020000968.1 GCF_023242965.2 Frankia sp. AgKG'84/4 | reverse complement strand
CGCGAGTCCGACGGCGTGGCGCCGCTGAACCTGCCGCCTGTGCTGGCGCCCGCGGCGGCGCTGGCCGCCGCGCAGCACCTGCTGGACGTCGGTCGGCCCTTCCAGGCCCACGAGGTGCTGGAGGCCGTCTGGAAGTCCGCCGGTGACGAGGACCGCGACCTGTGGCGCGGTCTGACCCAGCTCGCCGTCGGCATCACCCACCTCGCCCGGGGCAACGGCCGTGGCGGCATCAACCTGCTCACCCGGGCGTCGCAGACCCTCGCGCCCTACGCCGAACGCCCCGCGGACGGGACCGAACGCCCCGCCCACGGCGTGGACGTCGCCGGGCTGCGCGCCTGGATCGCCGGACGTGTCGCCGAGGCGGGCGACGAGGCGGGCCCGCACCTGCGGGTGCCCAGGTTGCGGGGCTGACCCGCGCGCCGCAGGCCGTCCGTGCTTATCGTGACATCTCACCCATCCCTGGAATGAACAATCCATTTTCCCGGTTGGGTCCGTTGGAAGCGGTGCACGGTCGGGCGGCACCACTCCGCCGCCCCGGTGTCGAGGGAGTTGCGATGGAAGACGCTGTCATCGTCGATGCGGTCCGCACAGCCTCGGGTCGAGGCAAGCCAGGCGGCGCGCTGTCCGCGGTCCCCCCGGTGGAACTGCTGGCCACGGCGCTGCGAGCGCTGGTTGACCGCAACGGGCTCGACCCGGCGCGGGTCGACGACGTGATCACCGGCTGTGTCAGCCAGATCGGCGACCAGGCGGCCAACATCGGGCGGTACGCCGTGCTCTCCGCCGGCTTCCCCGAGTCGGTGCCGGCCACGACCGTCGACCGCCAGTGCGGTTCGAGCCAGCAGGCGGCGCACTTCGCCGCCCAAGGCGTGATCGCCGGGGCGTACGACATCGTGATCGCCGCCGGGGTCGAGTCGATGAGCCGGGTGCCGATGGGCTCCGCGGTCGTCGGCGGCTCGCCGTACGGCCCGAGCATGCACGCCCGCTACCCCGAGGGCCTGTCCAGCCAGGGCGTCGGCGCGGAGCTGATCAGCGCCCGCTGGAAGCTCGACCGCTCCGACCTCGACGCCTTCGCCGCCCGGTCGCACCAGCTCGCCGCCGCCTCGGCGGCCCGCGGCGACTTCGCCAGTGAGATCATCCCGGTGGACATCACCCTCCCGGACGGCCAGGCCGCGACACACCTGGTCGACCAGACGGTACGGCCCGCGACGACCATCGACGGCCTGGCCGGGCTGCGGCCGTCGTTCTACACCGAGGAGCTGGCCGCGCGGTTCCCGGAGATCGGCTGGCATGTCACGGCGGGCAACGCGTCCCCGCTGACCGACGGCGCCTCGGCGGTGCTGATCATGAGCGCGTCGAAGGCGGCCGAGCTCGGGCTGCGGCCGCGGGCCCGTTTCCACGGTTTCTCCGTGGTCGGTTCCGACCCGCTGCTCATGCTGACCGGGCCGATCCCCGCGACCCGCAAGGTGCTCGAGCGGACCGGGCTGTCCATCGACGACCTCGACGCCTACGAGGTCAACGAGGCCTTCGCGCCGGTGCCGCTGGCCTGGGCCCGTGACACCGGGGCGGACCCGGCGAAGCTCAACCCGCGCGGCGGCGCGATCGCGCTGGGTCACGCCCTCGGCGGGTCGGGCACCCGGCTGCTGACCACGCTGGTCCACTACCTGGAGGCCACCGGCGGACGCTACGGCCTGGAGACGATGTGCGAGGGCGGCGGCATGGCCAACGCCACCATCATCGAGCGGCTCTGAGCACCCGCGCCGCTAGCCGGTGAAGGTCGTCACCGAGAGTTGGGTGACGGCCGGGCCGGTGCAGGCCGTGACGCCGGACAGCGGCAGGCGCAGCGGCGTGGTGTTCGCCGGCGGGTAGATCCGCAACGCCACCACTGGCGCGGTCTGGCTCGCCTGCTCGCAGCCCTGCTGGATGCCGGGATGCACGGTGCGCAGGGTCGCCGTCGCCGAGGCGCCGGGCGCCAGCCGGACCGCCGCGCCGGCCGCGCC